>CAZPLH010000012.1:0-16712 GCA_964587465.1 uncultured Candidatus Saccharibacteria bacterium
TTGGTAGCGCGTACGGCTGGGGGCCGTGAGGTCGCAAGTTCAAGTCTTGTCACCCTGACCATTCAAGTAGATTACAATGTACTTATGACTAAAAACGAAACATGGCAACAAACAAAACACGGGCTTTATAAACGGTTTAATTTTATTAACTTTGCCGAAGCCTTTAATTTTATGACTGATGTTGCGGCTATTGCCGAAGAGCAGCAGCATCATCCACGTTGGGAAAACGAGTGGAGTGTCGTGCAAATATGGCTTATGACGCACGAAGAGTCGAGTACCATAACTGATAAAGACTATGCTCTTGCCGATGCAATCGACCGATTGATGCAAACAAAGTCGGATTCCGAACACAGCAATGGCCGGAAATTCGAGGAACTAAAACTGTATACCGACGGTGGTTCGCGGGGTAACCCTGGTCCATCGGCGAGTGGTTTTGTGTTGCAGGATGAATCTTGCGAAGTGGTTGAAAAGGGCGGGGAATACCTAGGTATTACCACCAATAATCAGGCCGAGTATCAGGCAGTGAAGCTGGGGCTTGAAACGGCAAAAAAGCTAGGTGCAAAAAAGGTGCATGGCCACATGGATAGCCTGCTTGTGGTAAATCAAATGAACGGCATCTTTAAGATTAAAAACAGGGAGCTCTGGCCAATACATCAGGCTATTCAAGAGCTACGAAAATCGTTTGATTCAGTTACTTTTGTGCATGTCCCGCGTGAAATGAATAAGCTTGCAGACGAGCAGGTGAATATCATTTTAGATGCCGAAGAAGCTAAAAATCGAGCCACCTAAACTGGTATACTGGTAGTGCTAGACTATCGACTGATCGCCCGCCGTCAAAAGTGGGAGGAAAGTCCGGGCAGCGTAGGGTACGACAGTTGCTAACGGCAACCGAGAGTAATCTCAGGGAAAGTGCCACAGAAACGATACCGCTTACTGGTGCTTGCATCGGTGAGTAAGGGTGAAACGAGTGAGGTAAGAGCTCACAGCTTATGCCGGTGACGGCAATGAGAAGGTAAACCCTGTTGGCTGCAAGGAGTGTGCTCATGCCTTTACAGGCTAGTGACCCGCTAGAGTGCACGATTAACCGCTTGAGCCCGGTGGCAACATCGGGACCAGATAGATGATCAGATAGAACAGAACCCGGCTTACGGGTAGTCTGGCACTAAAAAAGCCCTCGGATGAGGGCTTTTTTATGTAGTAAGGTTGGGCTTGAATTACCTAGCTGCTTTAACGATTGCTTCAAAAGCTTTTGGTTCGCTTACAGCAAGTTCACTTAAGATTTTGCGGTCAACAGTAATGTTGGCTTTCTTAAGACCGTTAATAAGGCGGCTGTAAGTTGTGCCGTTTAGGCGGGCAGCAGCGTTAATACGAGCGTTCCACAATGCGCGGAAAGTTCGCTTACGGTTTCTACGGTCGCGGGTTGCGTATTGTAATGACTTAACAATACCTTGCTTACCCATCTTTACACTTCGGCGACGAGAGTGGCTCATCCCCTTAGTGGCTTGTCGGACTTTTAGGTGCTTACGGTGTCCTGGTACACCACGTTTAACTCGCATTATTTAACTCCAAGCTTTCGCTTAACATTTCGCTTAATTTTACCGGTAATACTTTGGTATCCGGCATAGGTGCGCTTACGTGATTCACTCTTCTTTTCGAGGAAGTGATTACTATGACTGCGCTTTACTAAGGTTTTGCCGGTCTTGGTTATCCGAACGCGATCCTTAGTACCGCTATGACTTTTTAACTTTGGCATTATTGCTCCTTACTACTGCACTCAATTGGCGGCCAGCGAATTGAGGTTGTTGATCTGCTACTACATGTTCACCGAGCTGGGCGATAAGCTTATCCATAAGCTTGTACCCGAGTTCCTTGTGGGCGAGTTCGCGACCCCTGTATATAATACTGAGTCTTACTTTGTGGCCATCGTCCAAAAAAGAACTAACTTTTTTGAGCTTAACGCCAATGTCATTGTCGCTTATCTTTAGCCCAAAGCGCATTTGCTTGAGCTCGCTTGCTTTGCTGCTACGCTTATTTTTTTGTAGCTGCTTGGTTCGCTGATAATTGTACTTGCCCCAATCGACGATTTTGGCTACCGGTGGATTCGCTTCTGGAGAGATCTCGACAAGGTCCAGCCCGGCTTGCTCTGCAGCCGCTAACGCTTCCTGACGGGTTAATACGCCAAGTTGATTGCCTTCTTCATCGATGACCCGGAGTGAATTTGCCCGGATTTGCCCGTTTATGCGGGTGAACTTGTTAATGTAAGCATCTCCTTTTTCAGCTGTTTACTATAACAGAGATACTAACAGCGGTCAAATATTTGCTTATAATTGTATGGTTTTTGGCCGATATTGTAGTGCTTCGGCAATATGCTGACTTAAAATATCTGGCTCGCCTGCTAAATCTGCAATGGTGCGGGCGAGTTTTAAGGTTCGCATGTAGCTACGTGCTGAAATATCGAGCTGTTTTGCCGCCGAATTTAATAGTTCAATAGCTTCTGTAACAGGGGTGGCATGCTGTTTGAGTAATTTGTTTGTAAGGTTACTGTTTAGCGTGGAGCCCTGGCGAGCGTGTTGTATGGCGCGGGCTGCGACGATGGTTTGGCGCAGCTCGGGTGAGGTGCCAGTGCCTGTTTTTTTGAGGAGCGTTTCGTGCTCGACGTTGGCTACCGATACGTGTACGTCGATACGGTCTAAAATAGGTCCAGAAAGCTTCTTTTGATAGGCGTTGATTTGTGCGGCGGTACAGGTGCATGCCTTGGCGGTCCCATAGTAGCCGCAGGGGCAAGGGTTACTGGTTGCAATAAGCGTAAAGTTAGCAGGGAATGTAATGCTTTGTTGTGCGCGAGAAATAGTTATGACACCGTCTTCAAGCGGTTGCCGAAGTGATTCAAGCGCGTAGCGGTGAAATTCAGGTATTTCGTCTAAAAAGAGTACACCGTGGTGGGCAAGGGTGATTTCGCCGGGGCGCAAGCTGTGTCCACCGCCAATAAGTGCGACATCACTTGCGGTGTGGTGCGGCGTTCGGAGTGGCGGCGTAGACTCTACTTCACCGTATTTTCGGGTGACTAAGCTATGAAGATGCGTAACTTCGAGCGCTTGTTCGCGGGTGAGCGGTGGAAGTACTCCGACAAACGCCTTTGCAAGCATTGATTTACCGGTACCAGGTGGCCCGCTCATAAGAATATTGTGCCCACCGGCAGCAGCAATAAGCAGTGCGCGTTTCGCGGCATCTTGTCCGTGGATTTCGGACATGTCTATGGCGTTTTTGTTGGTGCCTGCATGGAGTTCATCGCTGGGCTGAAGCTTTTCTAGTGGCGTCGCGCCCGTAAGGTGCGCAATAAGTTCGAGAAGGGTGGCAACCGGAAATATATTCGATAAACCGGTAAGACTTGCTTGCTGGATGTTTTCGGCTGGGATGTATATAGCGTCGGCAGACGCGCATTCTTTAGATAGCAGCTTACCAATAATCCCGCGCACGGGGCGAATATCACCGTCGAGGCCGAGCTCGCCAATAAATATGCTGTTCTGCACATTGGAGGGCAGTTGGCCGTCAGCCTGGAGTATTGCGGCGGCTATAGAAAGGTCAAGACTCACCGCATCTTTTGGTAAGTCTGCAGGGGCCAGGTTAATAACAATGCGTTTTTTAGGGAAGCTTGCACCACTGGAAAGTATCGCGACCCGTAATCGGTCCTTTGATTCATCGAGCGCTTTACCGGCAAGACCTACAATAGTGACGTTGGGTAGCCCGTTAGACAGATGACACTCCACATCAATAGGGACTCCGTCGAGTCCGACATCAACAATACTTTTCGTATGTGCTGCCATGATTACTTTTTATTGTAGTTATGTTTTGCCAGTAAGCAATAAAAAATCCC
This sequence comes from uncultured Candidatus Saccharibacteria bacterium, assembly GCA_964587465.1. GTDB lineage: Bacteria > Patescibacteriota > Saccharimonadia > Saccharimonadales > CAIOMD01 > JBBRSL01. The sequence goes on from CAZPLH010000012.1 coordinate 3,875, forward strand.
AATATCGAGCTGCGGACGATATTGGGATTCTTAGAATTTTTATTGTCTGTTTGGGTTTCAACCTCGATTTTTTCTTTGAAACAACGGCTTGCGAGAAGCCGTTGTTTACAGTCGAGGTTTTTGTTTTTGAGCACTTTTTGTATTCAAGTGCTAGCCTCATAGTAATAATAAGCACTAGCGCTGTCAATAGATTTTTTAGTGAAAGTAATATAAGGGGCTAACGGTTCATTCAGGCTTAGTGGAAAAAGAGGGTGAAACAGGGCATATATGTGCCCATATGCTGGCTAAAATCAGTGCTGATTTTGATGCTTTGCAGAAGAACAATTTTGCTAGCTACGGGAGCATTTTTGCGCACACAATTAACGCCACTAGCAGTATGAATTATGGAAAAAACCAGGAGGCAATTTACTGGATGTTTTCAACGCGTATTTTACTGTACGTATTAGCACAAAACTTACACAAAAATAACTGATAAATAATAATGCTGTTAATTTGTAAGTAGAAATTTCAACAACATTAATTTTAGGTATTTTACAGATTATTGATGTAAATTTAGCTTCATATATTGTTGACATAAATGCATTTCTTTGCTAGTATTTTGAGCAGTAAGCTAAACATAAAAACTTACTACCAAATACGCTCATAGTGCAGTAGCTATGAATGCGGATATCGCCCTCCAATTTTGGAGAGCGGTCAGTAAAATTTCGAGTGTCGGTAAGCGCCATAAATTCAATTTTTAACGGGCGGATTTACCGCCTCGAAATTCAAGTAACTTTGTCGTTGTTGTAGAAAACCCGCCTAGTTGGAGGCGGGTTTTCATTTTCTGACATATACTAGGAGGAGTATGAAAAAAATACTCAGCGTACTTGGCGTAAGTTTTTTGGCTCTTGTAGGGTGTTTAGTGTTTCTTGACCCGTACGCGTTGTCGCCACTTGAGTTTGTGCCCATCATTGGGCTGGTGTATGTGTTTTCGGGGCTGGCAGTGTATTCATTTATGGCTTTCTTTACCGAATATGCGCTACGGCAAAGAATCATTCTGGCAATTATATTAGGCTTTACGCCAACTATTTTATGCGCTTTGATGACACTTGGTACCGTGTCTGCCTTCGATGTCGTCTTAGCGGTTACCGTTCCGACAATCATTGCTTGGTACAGTATCCGCGTTCGTTCAAACCAATAGTATTTATTTTTTTCCGTTTTTGCTAACGCTTTTACGGGTATCGTTTGCTATACTACTCTCTGATGGACCAGATGTTTCAAACACCAGAAAAATCATCTGAGCAACTGCCTCCTGTTGTAGCTCCGGGGGAGTCTCTACCACAGGTTGCGCCCAGTGAAACAATGGCTTCTCCGGAACGCGGAGAGCAGCAGCTTGGTGCCGCTGGCGCGGCTGTACAACAAGCGTTTAGTAATGACGTTGCAGCTACTGTAGCGTTGCCAACAGATCCGCAAGTAGGTATTCCGGCTACTGACCCGGCACTACAGACAGCTGGCCTGCCAGGTGCTGATGTAGATGTAATTGAAAAAGAATGGGTTGAAAAGGCTAAAAGCATTGTTGCAAAGACAAAAGACGACCCACGTGAGCAATCTATAGAACTAACAGGTATGAAGCGCGAGTACATTGAAAAGCGCTTTGGTAAATCACTGCCTGATAACAGAGCGGCGTAACAAACATGGCTCCGACAGTACTTATTACGCTCGCTGTCATACTTCTTGCAGGCCTCGGTATTGGCCTGTATTTGTTCTGGAAGACCCGTCAGCTAATGCGTGAAGCAAAGAACTACGAGCGCGGCCTAAAAATGGTGCCGCTACTCATTCACTTGCCGCCCATTAGCGATGATGTAGAAGATAGCGGCCGCGATGCGCGTGATGTAGTTGATGAAAACATTTCCAAGGCGCAGGTAATGTACAACATTATTGCAAGCATAGGAAATTCGAAAAAGGGCTTTAAGGCTAAGTTTTATGGCCAAAGACATATCAGCTTTGAGATAGTTGCGCAAAGGGGCACCGTAGCTTTTTATACGGCAGTACCCGTTTCGCTTGTTTCGCTGGTAGAGCAGGCAGTGGTTAGCGCCTACCCAAGTGCACGCCTTGAAGAAGTTGCTGAACACAATATTTTTAGTCCGGTTGGTAAAATAAGCGGCACCATTGGTGGTGAATTAGTTCTTAAAGAATCGTTTGCTTACCCAATTTCAACGTACCAAGATAGCAAGCGTGACGCGATGCAGACACTGCTTAATGCGTTGTCGACTTTAGAAAAAGAAGACGGTGTAGGTGTGCAGATACTGCTGAGGCCAGCGCACGATAGCTGGCGAAAAGTAGCATTGTCCGAAGCAGGCAAGCGGCGAAAAGGACAGAAGTCTAAAAAAGGTGGCGATTTGGCCTTTTGGTGGCTGCGCCAAGTGTTTGTTGCACCCGTAAAACCACCCGAAGATTTAAGTGGCAAAAGTGCCGAAAAAGCACCCGACCCTGTGTCGTCGATTGACGCATCTGCAGCTGATGCAATAGAAGATAAAACACGCCAGGCCGGCTATGAAATATTGGTCCGCGTGATTGCATCATCTAATTTGTCGCAGCGTTCGCAGGCGCTGCTGAGCAATACTGTCGCAACCTTTTCATTATTTGATGCACCGGGTAAAAACGGCTTTAAATTTGTACCGGCAAAAGATATAGATAGTTTTGTAACATCGTATATTTTGCGATTTTTCCCAGCCGAGCAGAACACAAATATATTGAACGTAACAGAGCTTGCGACCATCTTTCACTTCCCAGATTCGAGCAATATTCCGACAACCGGTTTAACGCGTCAGGCATCGAAGCAAGTCGATGGCCCTCGTAACTTAATGGAAGATGGCTTGCTACTTGGCTATAACGAATTTAGGGGCGCGAAAAAGCCGATACGATTAAGTGAAAATGACCGTCGAAGGCACATGTACGTGGTGGGGCAGACCGGTACAGGTAAGTCGACATTCTTGGAAAATCTTGCCCTACAGGACATGCTTGAAGGCCGTGGGTTTGCGTTTGTGGACCCACATGGTGATACTGCTGAAAAACTGCTTGGAATGGTCCCGAAAGAGCGCACTGAAGACGTTATTTACTTCTGTCCATCGGACATGGATTATCCGTTAGGACTTAACTTATTTGAGTACAGCACCCCCGAGCAAAAAGACTTTTTGATTCAAGAAGTCATTGGCATGCTGTATAAGCTGTATGACCCGCAACGACAGGGAATTATAGGCCCGCGGTACGAGCATATTTTTAGAAACTGTGCGCTTCTTTTAATGTCTGATCCGGCGGGTGGTACGTTCATTGATATTCCAAAATTGCTCATAGACAACAACTTTATGAAGCAAAAATTGAAGTACGTAACCGACCAAACCGTGCTTGATTTTTGGACCAAAGAATATCCGAATTCGCAGCGTTCGAACGAGTCCGGTGAAGTAACGAGTTGGGTGGTAAGTAAGTTTGGCGCCTTTATGTCGAATGGCATGATGCGCAACATTATCGGCCAAACCAAGAGCTCGTTCGACATGCGCGAAATCATGGATGAGGGTAAAATTTTGCTGGTTAATTTAAGCAAAGGTCGCACGGGTGAGCTGAACTCGAAGCTCTTGGGTATGATTTTTGTTATGAAGTTCCAGGCAGCCGCTATGAGCCGCGCGAACATCCCTGAAGAACAGCGTAAAGACTTTAGTTTGTACGTGGATGAGTTCCAGAATATTACGACGGATTCGTTTGCAGACATCATGAGCGAGGCGCGAAAATATCGCTTAAACTTGATTGTTGCCAACCAATTTATTACGCAGCTTTCTGACCAAATTCGTGATGCAATTTTTGGAAATATGGGTACCGTAGTTGCGCACCGCGTTGGTACGAACGACGCTGAGCAATTAGTAAAACAGTTCCAGCCAATCTTCGACATAGACGACCTACAACAGATTCCAAACTATAATTCGATAGTGCGCATGCTAATTGGCGGTGTACCGACGCAGCCGTTTAGTATGGCCAATTTACCTATGCTTGGACACAGTAATCCGCAACTACTCGATGCGCTTAAGCAACTTTCGGCTGCAAAATTTGGTAGGCCAAAAGCACAGGTAGAGGCAGAGATTTTTGCACGACTAAAAACCGAGGAACCGCCTAAGCCAAGCCTAGGTACTACTCCTGGTAGTCCGTTTGGGGCACCAAAAGCGGCGAGTGGCGGGTCGTCATTCCTTGATGAGTGGCTCGCAAAGCGAAAGGCAACAGGTGCGGCTACACCTGCGCCCACAGCGCCTAAACCTGTTGAAACAGCCGCCGTGCCTCCAGCGCCCGTAGTGGCTCAAGCACCAACTATAGATATTAATGCCGCGGCAAAAAATGTGTCATATGACAGTGAGCAGCGCAACATTTCGAGCCCGTCACTTGATTCTGCCGAAGCAAGTTCGATTGCCGATAAGATTAAGCAGCAACTTGGCACAACCGGCGACGCTGTTCCTGCCGCGGAAGTTGTAGATGAAAAGCCAGAGCCAAAGAAGCATTTCGATGGCGAATTACAGCACGACGACACAATTTACATTGATAAAGAGGGAAACCTTAAAGCTGCCGATGACGAGAAAACGGTAACTAACTAGTTGCCGAGTGTATGAAGTGTATTTTCAGTTCTGAGCTTCATAGAAGGCCGTAGAATCGCTTTATACTCATCATATGCGTAAATGCTCGCTAGCGACCATAGTTAGGTTTTCGCGGCTTCAGAATAAGATTATTGCTTGAAGCGAATTTTGTCAGAAGCTACACTTGGCTGTATTTGCGGTGTTTGTGAATGCGGCGACGAATGGTAAAGCCGGTGATAATAAACTCACCTACAAGGCCCACTATGAAGCCGCCAATAAAGAGCGCCATAAATAAGCTATTTGGAACTTCAAAGCCGTATTTTCGAGCAATATAGAGCGTTATAACGCTTCCCAAAAGCGCTACTAAACCGCCGCCCAAAAGACCACTTGGTCGGGCAATCGTTTTGGCGCCAACTTCACTTACTTTTTCGACACTTGGTGTGTGAATAAAGCTGCTGAGTTTCCGCTCGCTCGGGCTGAGGTGTCGGCGAACATAGCGCATCGTTTCTTTGTAGCGAATAGCTTTTAGCTCTTTAGTAACGTGTTGAATGGGTGGCGCTTGTTGTTGCTTTTCGGCACGTGCGTGCTCAGCTGCAAGCGCTTCTTGCTCGACGACGCGGCGAATACTTTCAACGGCATCGGCGTGCTCGTGACGGGCGTGTTTACCGGCTTCTATTTTATCTTTTATGGCTTCGTTTGAATGGGCGGTTTCGTGGCTGTGTAGCTGTTCGCCGCCCGTGCGTAGTTTTTCGCTCATTACATGCCTCCTGTGCTGTATTCATGATGAATTATTTCAAGTTCTTTGGCCATAAGTCGGTTGCGGTAGAAGAAATAGCCGACAATCATAACGACGACGACGCTGATAAACATAGAAGAGCTTGGACCGGTGTTGGGCAGCGTAGTAGCAGCTTGCTCGACTATTTTACTAGCAGGTTTGTCGAGTTTTACGTTCACGTCACGACCGTATTTATTGTGTAAAACGTAGTCGTATGAAAGTGGGTTAGACTGCGAAATTGGGGTTGCGGGGATTGGGTTTTTGACGGTAACGGTAAAGGTTTTTTCGACTTTTTGACCAGGATTTATGGTTGTTTTACCCCATGAAAGCCAGCCCGTTTGTTCGTTAAAAGTGGCATCACCTTTGTCGGTAAGGTTAGCGTATTCAAGAATATCTGCAATGCTTTCACCGTATTCGCCATTCATTTCGATTGTTGCTGCGGCATCGCCGGTATTTTCGATTGAAATAGTGTAGCGGAGGACATCGCCCGCTTTGGCGGTGGTGTTGTTTGCATCGGCAATTTTTTGGGTGATGTTAGCGACAATTTTGTCGGTCGTAAGTCGCGCTTCTGGTGTTTCGGGCTTGCTAATTTCTTCGGTTAGCTCACAGCCTTGGCTGACCTGTACAGTACCAGTTTTTGCAACAATATCAGCGCGGATTTTATAAGTTCCGGGGCCAGCAAATGTGTAGCTATAGACGTTCGTTGTCGCTGTTGCAGTGACGGGTTGGCTCGATACTTTTTTACCGTTCACGTAGTAATCAACTTGTTTTGCAGCGGCGCCAGGCTGGAGCAAAATAGTCGTTTGGAACTTGCGAATATTCCAGGCTGGTTCACCAATAATGCTCAGGTTTTGACAGGTGAGCTGAGGCACTTTACATGCTTGGTTGTATGGTAGGCTTGAGCCATCCGGACAGGTTATGGTGCATGCTACAACACCACCGGGCGGCACCGGTAAGCCAGTGCCGGGGCAGGTAGGTTTGGTAATGGTTACACAGCGTGCGCTGGTACTATTTGCCGATGTTTTACTGGCACTATTGCTGGCGTCTATGCTACTGGCATTACAGATTTTTTGGGTACTGGCAGTAATGTTTTTAGCTTTTAAATTGAGGGTAATGGTATGCCAGCGCGTGGATGGTGCGAGCGTACTATTGGTGTTTGCGATGCGCCACGTCAGCAGTTGGCCGGTTTTTACGAGTTTTAAGTCGACCGTGCTTTTGTAGCTGACGTATTCGAATTCGTTGGCAAGCTTGTCGTTTATAACGACGTTATTGGCCATGGCAAGGCCGCTATTTCGGAACTGTATTTGGTAATTTACGGCATCACCCGGTACGACGTTGCTGGCCGAAAGACGACCTTTTACAATTTCAAGCTCCGGTTTTTTAGCGCCTTTTTCGAAGACGATATTGCCGCACCCTTTAAGCAGAATCCAAAAAGTAAAGCCATACGTACTCGTGCCTTTCAGTGCCGGGTAGCCGTCGGGGTACTGGCCTTGGCGCCAATATTCGAGCGGGAATTCGTAAATACCGCCGTCGCTTGCACCGGGGATTTTTACGAACGTGTCAGGAAAGCGTGTCGTCGTACGTGAGGTATTTACATAATCTTTAGCCGAGCTTTCTTTAATGGTGGTAAATTCGGCAGTTTTTATTTTTTCGGCGTTAATACCGTAGTAATTAAAAATTGCCTGAATATCTTTGCGGCCGAGTTGGTCGCGATTATTGTTGTAGGCATCGAGCACGTCTTTACGGCTCGTGGCGCCGTAAACAATATCGCCAGCACTCGTTGCAAGCGATGCGCGTGAGGGTGAAAAGATAGCAAACATTTGTACAAGCAAGGTGAGGGCAATTAGCGCAAACCCGGCACGGCGTAATGCTTGCTCTTGTTTTAAGCGATGCACATAAAAAGCCACCTGACCAAGCATGGTAGGGTGAAAAGGCAAGTTTGATACTAATTTTTTAAACATTTTTAGTTTTTTATATATGTATATAACGCTAATGGTATTGAACCATAATTTCATGTGTTCACGCAAGTACCATTGTTGACACTGCTTATGGTTGTACAAAAAGACGTCTACACCTATAATGAATTTTGACTAACAAACTAGATAAGAGTTGAAGAGGGTATGGCTAAACAAAAAAATGATGCTACTGCTTACGGTGCTGAGCAGATTCAGGTACTAGAGGGTCTAGAGCCAGTTCGTAAACGACCGGGTATGTATATCGGTGGTACGGGCCGCGATGGATTGCACCACCTTATTAAAGAAATTGCCGATAACTCGATTGACGAGGCAATTGCAGGCCACGCAACCGAAGTTAAGGTTGTGATGCTTGCCGATGGCGGTGTCATGGTGAGTGACAACGGCCGTGGTATTCCGGTAGATAAAATAGCTAAGACGGGTATTAGCGCGCTTGAAACAGTCCTTACCGTTTTACACGCCGGTGGTAAGTTTGGTGGCGGTGGCTACAAAGTATCGAGTGGTCTTCACGGTGTGGGTATTAGTGTGGTTAACGCGCTTTCTGACAAACTCGTTGCGGAAGTATTCCAGGGTGGTAAGCACTACCGACAAACCTATGCAAAGGGCGCACCTACCAGCAAACTTGAAGTGGTTGGTACAACTGATAAGACCGGAACGACCATTAGCTTTTGGCCTGACGGCACCATCATGCAAGAGACTACCTTTGAGTACCAATGGGTTGTTGACTACCTACGGCACCAGGCGTATCTCACAAAGGGTGTTAAAACCACTGTATTTGACGAACGCACCAACGAGCACTACGGTTTCTATTTTGAAGGTGGCATTCAGAGTTACGTACGGCACCTTAACCTGGGTCGTGATGTGGTTGGCGACAAAGTCTTTTATGCTGAAAAGCAAATTGAAGACGTCATGGTTGAGATATCTTTGCAGTACAACGATGGATTTAACGAAACGGTTAAAGCATTCGCAAACAACGTCTTTAACCCCGACGGTGGTACGCACTTAGTTGGCTTCAGGACAGCACTTACTCGTGTCATTAATGACTACGCTCGTAAGAACGGTATCTTAAAAGAAAAAGAAGAGAACCTCAGCGGCGAAGACTGCCGTGAAGGTTTGACTGCCGTGATTTTGGTTAAGATTCCCGACCCACAGTTTGAAGGCCAGACTAAGAACAAACTTGGCAATCCTGAAATTCGTGGCTATGTCGATAAGGTCATGAGCGAGTACTTCTCGTACTACTTAGAAGAAAATCCTAATGTCGCAAAAGGTATTATTGGTAAGGCACTTTTGGCTGCTCGTGCGCGTAAAGCTGCGCGTGCAGCGCGTGATAACATCATCCGTAAGGGTGTGCTCGATGGCGCAAGTATGCCAGGTAAGCTTGCCGACTGCTCAAGCAAAGACCCTGCTGCGTCAGAAATTTACTTGGTAGAGGGTGACTCTGCTGGTGGTTCAGCAAAGAGCGGCCGCGACAGTAAGATTCAGGCTATTTTGCCACTTCGTGGTAAGGTGCTGAACGTTGAGCGCGCTCGACTCGACAAAATGCTTGCCAACAACGAAATTGTGAGCCTTATTAAGGCCCTTGGCGTTGGTATTGATGAGCAGTTTGACCTAAGTGGACTTCGCTACCACCGCATTATTATCATGACTGACGCCGACGTGGACGGTTCGCACATTAGCACCTTGCTTTTGACGTTCTTCTTCCGCTATATGCTGCCAGTCGTTGAAGGTGGCCATTTGTACTTGGCAAAACCACCGCTATACCTGCTTAAAGGTAATGGCAACAAAAAGACCTATGCCTATTCTGACGAAGAGCGTGACGCGCTTATGGACGATATGATTGCAGCACGTGTTGCTAATGGTACGAAGGTTGATCCTAAGGATGACCGCCGCAAGCAAGCAGGCCTTACCGACGTCCAGCGTTATAAGGGTCTTGGTGAAATGGATGCTGAACAGCTATGGGAAACGACTATGAATCCAGAGAACCGCGTGCTCGTACAGGTACGTGTTGAGGACGCTGAAAAGGCCGACGCAATCTTCAATAAACTGATGGGTGAAGAAGTAGAATTGCGCAAAAACTTTATTCAGACACATGCGAAATTTGTAAAGGACTTGGACGTTTAACATGGAACAAGAAAACACACCTACACCAGATATGGAAATCATTCAGCCACCACAAAATGTTGGCCAAACACACTCCCGTGAGCTTGAGCTTCGCACTGTCGAAGACGTCATGGAAGACAGCTATTTGCGCTATTCAATGAGTGTGATTGTTGCCCGTGCCTTGCCAGACGTTCGCGACGGTATGAAGCCGGTGCACCGCCGTATTTTGTATTCTATGGAAAAGAACGGTTGGAAGCCGGGCTCTAAGTTTGTAAAGAGCGCGCGTATTACCGGTGACGTTATGGGTAAGTATCACCCGCACGGTGACACCTCTATTTACGACGCCATGGTCCGTTTAGCTCAAGACTGGTCTACTCGCTACTTGCTGGTAGACGGCCAAGGTAACTTTGGTTCTATGGACGGTGACCCACCAGCTGCACAGCGTTATACCGAGGCCCGTATGGCTAAGGCTGGACAAGCGCTTCTTGAAGACATCGACAAAGAAACGGTGCCATTCCGCGAAAACTACGATGGTTCTGAAATGGAGCCAGAAGTATTGCCTGCAAAGCTCCCGAACCTGCTTTTGAATGGCCAGGTTGGTATTGCGGTTGGTATGGCGACATCGATTCCGCCACACAACATCACTGAAGTAATTGATGCAACCGTGCACCTTATTAAGAACCCCGAAGCATCGCTAGACGATTTGCTTGAATACGTAAAAGGTCCTGACTTCCCAACCGGTGGCATCATCTTTGGTAAAGACAGTCTACGGACTGCGTATGCAACTGGTCGTGGCGGTATTGTCGTTCGTGGTGTTGCCGACATTGAAGAGCGCTCTAAGAAAGGCACACACCGCATTGTTATTAGTGAAATTCCGTATGCGCTTAACAAGGCAAGCTTGCTTGAAAAGATTGCTGACCTTGTAAAAGACAAGAAGATAATGGGAATTTCTGACCTGCGTGACGAAAGTGCGCGTGGCAACGTACGCATCGTGGTTGACCTTAAGAAAGATGCTTACCCAAAGAAGATTTTGAACCAGCTGTACAAGCTGACACCGCTTCAGACATCGTTCCACTTTAATATGCTTGCTTTGATTGATGGTATTCAGCCACGAGTGCTCGGCCTTGCTGATATTTTGGGCGAGTACATTAAGCACCGCCAGGTTGTGGTTCGCCGCCGTACTGAATATGAACTGCGCAAGGCAGAAGCTCGTGCACATATTTTAGAAGGTCTTTCGATTGCACTCGATAATATTGACGAAGTAATTCGCATTATTCGTGCCAGCGAAACGACTGAAGACGCACAAGAGAACCTCATTAAGAAGTTCAAGTTATCTGAAATTCAAGCCAAGGCTATTTTAGCAATGCAGCTTCGTGCGCTTGCTGGCCTTGAACGCAAGAAGATTGAAGATGAACTTGCTGAACTCCGTAAGCTGATTGCTGAACTCACCGCTATTTTGGCTGATGAGCAAAAGATTTTGGCAATCATTACCGACGAGCTTATGGAACTTCGCGAGAAGTTTGGCGACGAGCGCCGTACAAAGGTTGTTGCCAATGAGCTTGGTAAGTTTAGCGATGAAGAGCTGATTCCTGATGAGCAAGTAGTGATTACGCTAACCGCAAACAACTACATTAAGCGCAGCCAGGTTGCCGAATACAAGAAGCAGGGTCGTGGTGGTAAGGGTCGCCGTGGTATGGCTACCCGCGAAGAAGACATCATCGAGCACCTTGTTATGGCAAGTACGCACGACTATCTCCTATTCTTTACAAACCGTGGTCGTGTATTCCGCCTAAAGGCTTACGAAGTACCAACGACTGGTTTGAATGCCAAGGGCTTGGCAATTGTGAACCTGTTGCAACTACAACCAGAAGAAAAGGTAAGTGCAGTTATTCGTGCTGGACGTGCCGAAGAAAACGGCTACCTACTTATGTGTACCGTTCACGGTGTGGTTAAGAAGACCGCTTACGAGCAGTACAAGAACGTTCGTAACTCGGGCCTTATTGCCATTAACCTTGACCAAGGCGACGAACTTAAGTGGATTCGTATGACCAATGGCGAAAGTGAAGTGATTATTTCGACCGCTATGGGCCAGGCAATTCGCTTTAACGAAAAGGGCGTTCGCCCTATGGGTCGTGTCAGCCGCGGTGTTCGTGGCATCCGCTTGCGACCAAATGATGTGGTGATTGGCATGGATACGGTCAGCGAAGACAGTAGTATGTTCGTGATTAGTGTTAATGGCTACGGTAAGCGTACCAAGGTCGCGCAATTTACACCGCACGCTCGTGGTGGTGTTGGTATTCGTTCAGCAGTGGTTAACGACAAGACTGGCAAGCTGGTTGGTGTTGCAAACCTTACCGACGAAGCAAACGAGGTTATTATTATCTCTACCAACGGCCAGACCATTCGCTTAGGCCTTAAGGACATTTCTGAACTTGGACGAGCGACGCAAGGTGTGCGTGTGATGCGCCTTAATGACTCTGACTCGGTCGCATCTATGGCTTTGGTAAATACCAGCCTAGAGGGCGAATCTGAAGGCGACGAAGAAGCTCCGGCCGAGGAGTCTAAGAGCTAGCCATGCGTGAGTACATCTACCTAATCGCGCCACTCGGCGGATGGGTAGTGGCCCAAAGTATTAAGTTTGTACTGACACTTCGAAAGGACGGCATTACGTTTGGTGATGCCGTTCAGTCGGGTGGAATGCCGAGTTCGCACACGGCGCTCATAGTGGCGCTTACAACAGTTATTGGGCTTGAAGCTGACATAACGAGCGTCGCGTTTGGTATTGCGGCTACGGTGAGCGGTATTGTGGTGTATGACGCACTGGGTGTGCGCCGTACAACCGGCCAGCAAACAGAGGCCATTCGTACACTTGCGAAAGCTTCTAAGACAAAGCTGGGCACCATAGATAACGCTAAGGGACACACCGTACCTGAGGTAGTTGTTGGTGGGCTGGTAGGCATACTGGTTGGCGTTTTGCTCTATAACTTCTTGTAGCTAGTAGCTTTTGTTACAACATATTTTGCTGAATCAGCCTTGACGTACACGGTGTTCATGAGATATGATTACTTCTGTTGCTTTTGAGGTGCCTTGCTTAAGACGCCCCAAAACGTTCGTTAAAAATTGAGTAGTGCAGCGTCAACGTTAAGTTGACTTTGAAGTTTTTAAATAAATTGAAAGTATGTCAGCGTTCGAAGAGTAATCTTCGAATTTTTTTGGAGAGTTTGATCCTGGCTCAGGATGAACGCTGGCGGTATGCCTAATACATGCAAGTCGTGCGGAAAGGTCACTTCGGTGATACTCGAGCGGCGGACGGCAGAGTAACGCGTAGGAACATACCCCAAACTGAGGGATAACTGCCCGAAAGGGTAGCTAATACCGCATGTGGTCTTCGGATTAAA
>CAZPLH010000013.1:0-15937 GCA_964587465.1 uncultured Candidatus Saccharibacteria bacterium
TCGTCAATTTGTTTTGCAAGTGGACTTACTCGCAAAGCCATGCCGTTTAAGCCATCGAGCGAGAGGCTCTGCAGGTCTTTCACGCGCGAAAGCGCAACATAACCCATGCCTTCTACAAACGCACGGCTTAAATCAATACGCGCGCTATCGAGCGTCATTCCTTGGCTTTTGTGCACGGTAATGGCCCAGGCGAGTCGTAAGGGAATTTGTGTCAATTGTGCTCGACGCTTATCGCCATCCATAAGCTCCCACGTATCAGGCTGCAAAGTAATCGTTTTCCCGTTCGTTAGTTCCACAATAGGATTGTGCGTATTTGGGTCAAAATCAGTAACTATTCCTAGGCTACCATTTACGTATTTTTTATCTTTGGCGTTTTTTATGCACATAACATGCGCGCCTTTTTTTAGTATTAACACTTCTGGCGCTAAGCACGATTTCATAAGTTGTTCAACATATTTTTTGCCACCACTTGTCTGCATGGTGTACTCAAACGCTTCTTCGTCGAGTTTACTCAGGTGCTCTGAATTAATTGCATCGACGTCAGCATTCGTCGTGAGTAGTCGCGTAGTTGCTACAAATGGGTTTTCGGCCTTGTCGCTGCGTTCTTGCAGCGCAGACAATTGACTTCGCATAAGCACGCCTGCGCGGATGCCGTTTAAAATATCGGTGTATGCTTGGTCGTCTTTCTGGCGGTATTGTTCTTGCAAGTAGCACACAGTAAATAAGCCCGATGTCCACACGTCAGAACTCGTCACAAAACTCCCCATGCGTGAATCGTTACGACTTACTGGCGGCAACTGGAAAAAGTCTCCACATAAAATTACCTGCAATCCGCCGAAAGGTTTTTTGCTCCCACGAACTACCCGCGTTACTTCTTCAACCATGTCTAACCGAAAATCATGCAGCATACTGATTTCGTCGATGACTAAAATATCGGTTTTTTCAATAATGTCTTTCCGCTGCTTGCCCATGTGCTGCACAAATCCACTCGGCAGGTCGTCATGCACACCAATCCCAGCCCAAGCATGCAGGGTAGTACCATTCAGGTGCGTTGCCGCTAAACCCGTAGTTGCAGTTACGGCAACAACTTTGCCATCTTCACGAGCGCGCTGAATAAACGTATTGAGCGTATACGTTTTACCAGTTCCGGCAGCGCCCGTTAGCAATACCGAAACACCTGATTCCATAATGGCGAGTGCCTGTGTTTGTGTCATTTGCGCGCTCGCACCCTAAATGTTTTATTAAATCTTAGTTAACAAGTACAAAGCAGTACCGACGCCAGCTGCTGCCGTTAAGTAAAAAATACCTACGAGTATCTTACCGGTAACAGTTTTACCGAATTCGCTTTGTCGAATCATAGTTGCACACACAACCATAAAAAGTGGCAGAACAAGCAGCATAAAGGCTCCAAAAAACATCATAGTACGTGACTCCAGTTAGATTAGCTTAATCATACTACGATTTCAGTTTGAATATTAAGTTTTTTGTGCCAAAATAATAAGTACGTTCGTATTGAACGGAGACGGGGGAGAAACGGGTATTCCCGTATCTTCTCCACCAAACTTATTTAGACCGCGCGTAAATGTGCGGTTTTTCTGTTTGTAAGCGCTTGAACTTTCGTTCAGCAAAGTAGGTTAACGCTGAAACAGTAGCTAAGTATGCAATACCCATGGTGCACGACTCAGTAAAATGCGCAGGGTACTGAAATGTCATGTAAGTTCCACTCGCAACTGTAGCGGCTATAAACAGATACGATACACGAAATTTTGAAGTGCTTGGATTAATAAGTGCGCGGGTAGTAAACACCAAGCTTGAAAGCGCGATAACGATGTGTGCGATTAAAATCATAAATAAAAGTATACTCCTTATGGTAAAAAATTATCAATAGTAAGTAGTAAGCTAAACACCAATAGTGTTACTAAAGAAATGCCGAATACGCCTTTAGCCCACGATTCAACCTTTTTTTCGCGAAGACCTTTCAACGCATACCATAACCACCACACACTTAAGCCCGCCATAATAACTCCGTACGTAAGGCTTGCATCGCCAACAATGCTTAGGCTCACAGCTACGACTCCAAAGGCTGCTATATACGCTATTATGTGCCAAATTGTTTTCTGCGTGCCTTTTACGATGCTAAATACTGGTACGCCCGCAGCAGCGTATTCGGCTTTACGATATATGGCGATGGCATAAAAGTGGGGCATCTGCCAAACAGCCATTATGGCAAACAATATAAGAGCAGTACTGTTAAGAGAACCGGTAGCCGCGACGTAGCCTGCCACTAGCGATAAAGCCCCGGGGAAACTACCAATTAGCGTGCCGTACACGGTTTTATGTTTTGCGTAGGTATATACGCCTGCGTAAGTTACAAAAGCAAGCACCCCAGTAATAACCGTCACTGCGTTAGTGCCTACTAATAGCAGTCCGAAGCCCACAACAGCCAACCCGGCCGCATATGTCAAAGCATGCGTAGCAGCTATGCGGCCCGTTACTAACGCTCGTTTTTTAGTACGCTCCATTTTGGCGTCAATGGTGCGGTCAAAATAATTATTAACGACGCAGGCAGAAGCTATAACACACACCACGCCACCAAGTAGGGAGGCAAGCGTCGACCATACTACAGCGCCTTGCGATGCATAGAAAAAGCCGGCTATAGCCGTCAGAACGTTGCCCCTAATAATGCCCGGCTTGGTAAGCGTGTAGTAAGCCTTGAGCGTCTCCAAGCTAGTCGCTGAATCCTTCATCATGAATGATTTCACTGTCTGAAGAGTGAGCACCAGCGTGCGTATAATCAAGATTCTTCATAATCCAAATACTACCTAAAGTCACAATGGCAATAATAAGCGCCGTAAACAAGAACAACATCGACATAGGGCGTGGGCGCGGCTCACGAGCGAGATGCAAAAAGAACACTAATTGTACTGCGAGCTGCGTAAAGGCCAGTACGAGTACCGCAACTATAAGGCTTTCGTGCGAAAACCGCTCGTGGCCAGAGTTAACGTGCATTTGCGCAAGACCAAACGAAATCATGGTAATCACTAGCGATAGCACAAAGCCAATAGTGTAGGTTGCAATAGAACCACTCAATTTGCGTTTCATGTCGCTCATCCTTCTATTGCCCCTATTAAGTAGACAATGGTGAAAATAAATATCCAGACAATGTCCAAGAAGTGCCAAAACAGGCTAAACAGCGACACACGCTTAGTGGTTATTGGTGTAATGCCGCGCCACAGTATTTGACCGCCCAAAACCAGCATCCATATAAGGCCAGCCGTAATGTGCAGTCCATGTGTCCCGACAAGCGTAAAGTAGGCCGACAAAAAGCCGCTCGTACGCCAGCTATCGCCGTCACTTACTAAGTGAGCGAACTCTTTAACTTCCATGCCAACAAACGCGGCTCCTAGTACAAAAGTAAGCGCCAAAAGCCACAGTGCTGCGCTCTTTTTGTTGCGATGCACCATAAGTAGCGCCAATCCGCTGGTGAAACTACTTATAAGCAGCAGTACAGTTTCAACAAATACATACGGTAGGCTAAATATTTCTGCACCGTTTGGCCCGCCATTCGTATTGTTTCGTAGCACCGCATAGGTGGCGAACAAGCTTGCAAACAACACAAGGTCGGTCATTAAGTACACCCAGAACCCAAAGTAGGTCTTTTCGGCGTCGGCGTCGCTGTGTGCTTTTAAGGCTGTCGTGCTCATGCCGATACCTTTCTGGCATAGGCAGCCATTTCAGTTGCTTGCACTTCAGCAGCCGGAATGTAGTATTCGGTTTCTTCTTGCAATGAACGTACAACTAAACTTGTAATTATTCCCAGTACGCAAGCAATGGCCAACCAGGCTATGTGCCAAATCGCTGCAAAGCCAAATAAGCAGGCAAACGTGGCAATAACGAGCCCAACGCCGGTGTTTTTTGGCAACATAATTGGCTTATACTTCGTATTTTTGGGGTCAAGCGGCTTTTTCTTAGCTTGTTTGTCGACCCAAAATTGGTCACGAGCGGTAACTTCAGGAATGAACGCAAAATTATATACAGGAACCGGCGAGTGCGTCGCCCATTCAAGTGTGCGCCCGTTCCACGGGTCGCTGCCAACAGAATGCGACTTACGTTTAAAGACCGTCCAGCCGAGCTGAGCAAGCTGCAAGGCGATTCCAAGCCCAATAACGAGTGCACCAATACCCGCTACTGCGAATAACCATTGCCATCCCAATGAAGCGTCGTAGGTATTAAGTCGACGCGTAGCACCCATAAGTCCCAAAATGTACAGTGGCACAAATGCTAGCAAAAAACCAACTACCCAGCACCAAAATGCATACCGACCAAGTCGTTCGTTCAATTTAAGGCCAAATATTTTTGGCAACCAGTAGGTAATACCGGCAAAATACCCAAATACCACGCCACCAATAATCATGTTATGGAAGTGCGCCACTAAGAACAGGCTATTATGTAGCTGAAAATCTGCCGCGGGAATCGATAAAATTACACCGGTGACACCGCCAATGGTAAAGGTAAGTACAAACCCCATAAACCATAGCATTGGGGTAGAAAACTTTATGCGTCCACGGTACATCGTAAACAGCCAGTTAAATACTTTTACGCCAGTCGGTATGGCAATAATCATGGTCATGATGCCAAAGAACGCGTTTACATTTGCGCCAGCACCCATGGTAAAGAAGTGGTGCAGCCACACAATAAATGACAAGAATGTAATCACCATAAGCGCCACCACCATTGATGTGTAGCCAAATAAACGCTTGCGACTAAACGTAGCGACTACTTCTGAAAAAATACCAAAGGCAGGCAATATTAAAATATATACCTCTGGGTGGCCCCATGCCCAAATAAGATTGATATACATCATGGGGTTGCCGCCATTAGTAGACGTAAAGAAGTTCATACCAAACGTACGGTCGAGTGACAACATCGCCAGTGTCGCCGTCAAAATAGGGAACGCGAACATAACAAGCATCATGCTACCTAAGACCGACCAGGCAAAAATAGGCATTTTCATCATAGTCATGCCCGGCGCACGCATTTTAATAATGGTCGTAAAGAAGTTAACCCCCGAAAGTAAACTGCCTATACCTGCAATCTGAATACTCCATATCCAGTAATCAACACCAGGCCCCGGGCTGTAGGCAAGCTCAGAAAGTGGCGGGTACGCAAGCCAACCGGTTGCCGCAAATTCGCCACCGACAACAAGTGACAAATTAATGATGACGGCACCAGCTGCATAGAGCCAAAAACTGACCGAGTTCATAAACGGAAACGCTACGTCACGCGCGCCAAGCTGTAGTGGTAGCACTAAATTAATAAGCCCAAACATTAGACCCATGGCGACAAAGAAAATCATAATGGTGCCATGGGCAGTAAACACTTGTTGGAACGTATCGGCAGAAAACAGCCCGGCGTCGGTAGTCGGCGCTAACACTTGAGTTGCCCGAATCATCAGTACATCAATAACACCGCGTGTAAGCATAAGTACCGCGACGACTAAATACATAACCCCAATCTTCTTTGGGTCAAGCGAAGTCAGCCATTCTTTCCAGAGCCACTTCCACTTCTTAAAGTAGGTGAGCGCGGCAATTAGCGCTATTAGGCCTAGCGCCATGGTAACTTTTGCCATAAGCAAAAAAGGTTCGTCAATCGGCAAAAACTTCTCTATAAATTGCGGCAATTGTGCAACAAGTTCCATTATTCAGCCCCCTCATCGTGCGTGTGCTCGTGCTCATGCTCATGAACATTGGTGTGCAGCATATATTTCATGACAATCGTATCATAGAGCCCGTCCTGCACAGGCGCGAACGTCTCTGCCTGATTGTTTTCACTAGGTTTTGCGAGTTCATCGTACCTCGCAAACGACAAAAATTGCTGCGACTGCTGAGCGTTTAATGCCCACATATCAAAATCCTCGGGGCTTACCGCGGCAACGGCAAACTTCATGCCGGCAAACCCAGCGCCACTAATATTCGCCGATGAACCGTTGTAGGTGCCCGGCGTATCGGCTATAAGGTGTAGTTTGGTCGACATGCCGCTCATCGCGTAAATTTGGCCGCCCAATTGCGGAATCCATAACGAATTCATTGGTGCATCAGACGTAATCGTTAAGTTAATAGGCCGGTTTATCGGCACTTGCAAATAATTAACGGTTGCCACATTTTGCTCGGGGTATATAAACAACCATTTCCACTGCAACGCCACTACCTGCACCTCTAACGGTTTTGCCTCAGATGCGAGTGGCTTAAACGGGTCGAGTGAATGGGTTGTGTTCCAGGTAACAATAGACAATATCAAAATAAGTAGTACTGGTAAGCCCCACCAAATAGTTTCGTAGGTTCGGTTGTGGTCCCAGTCGGGGGTATACTTCGCCTTTTTATTGCTTTCCCGGTACTTATACGCAAAAGAAATCGCAAGTACATACACCGGCACCAGCACTAACAGCGAAAGTACAGTAGCAAAAACCATTAAATCGCGCTGTCGTGCAGCAATTTCACCCTTTGGGTTAAGCACTTCTACGTTTACCGTGCTCAAAAACAGCCCGATAACCGCAATAACAGCAAAGCCTAAAATGACCCCCAGGAGTATTTTGTATTTTTTTCCCATACCTTACTTCAAATATAGCATAAGCGTCGTACATAAACTTCAGAAATACCCTGAAATTAATTGCTATACTGGTACATTAACGATAAGGAAACTGCGTGGTACAAGCGAAATATGCCGTAGAGGCAAAGAACTTAAAGAAATCGTACGGCACAAACCTCGTACTGAACGGTATTAATATTCAGGTAGAACGCGGCACCATGCTTGCACTACTAGGCCCAAATGGCGCCGGTAAAACAACTACCGTGCGTATTTTAAGCACGCTTCTTAAGTACGATGCCGGCAGCGCCAGTGTCGAAGGCTACGATGTCAAAAAGGATGCCGACAAAGTGCGTGAAGTAATTGGTCTAACTGGCCAGTCTGCTGCAGTAGACGAACTCTTAACTGGCCGCGAAAACCTAGTTATGATGGGCCGCTTATACCGCCTAACTAAGCAAAGCGCCAAAGCGCGGGCCCAAGAACTTCTCGAAGAATTCGACCTCGTAAAAGCAGCAGACCGCCCCGCAAAAACGTATTCGGGCGGCATGCGACGTCGGCTCGACCTTGCCGTAAGCCTTATTGCAACCCCTCCAGTCATATTCTTAGACGAACCCACCACCGGGCTCGACCCTCGCTCGCGCCTGGCGATGTGGGGCATCATTAAAAACTTGCTTGCTAAAGGCACGACCATCCTGCTTACCACGCAATACCTCGAAGAAGCCGACCAACTCGCCGACAAAATCGTGGTTATCGACGGTGGCAAAGTTATTGCGCAGGGCACATCGAGCGAGCTCAAAAGCAAAATCGGCAAAGACCGACTCGAGCTATTCTTTAAAAACGCATCCGCACTTCAAAAGGCTGAAAAACTGTTAGGCAAAACAATTGCCGAAACAAACGAAAAGGAATTTTCTGCCAGCGTTATCATCCAAGACATTAATACCGATGTCAGTAAAACACTCGACAAGCTCGCAAAAGAAAAGATAATTGTTGTGTCTATGGCCGTGCATAAGCCAACGCTCGACGATGTGTTCTTGTCGCTGACCGGTAAGCAAAAACAAGCAGCTGCTGAAGAGGAGGAAAAATAATGGCCGTAGAACTACAATTCGAAAAGAAACCAAAATGGATTATGGCCATTAACGATTCGTTAGTCATGATTAAGCGCAGCAGTACGCACATTATTCGTAATACCGACCAGCTGCTTGGTACATTCTTCCAGCCAATTATGTTCTTGGTCCTATTTTCGGCAGTGTTTGGTGGCGCCATCGCGTTGGCATTGCCGCCGGGTGTTTCGTACCTTAGCTTCTTAATGGCAGGGATTATTGTGCAAACACTTGCGTTCGGTTCAACGACCACCGCAGTGGCCATTACTAATGATTTGCAAAAGGGTATTGTCGACCGTTTTCGCTCACTCCCTATGGCAACCGGCGCTGTGTTAAATGGGCATGTTGTTTCCGACTTGTTCCGCAACACCATATCTACCGTGGTTATGCTGCTTGCCGGGCTTGTCCTGGGCTTTAGAAGCAGTGCAAGCTTCATGGACTGGCTTGCCATAGCCGGACTACTGCTACTATTTACGTTCGCATTTAGCTGGCTTATGGCCATCATGGGTGTCGTCGCGAAAAGCGTTGAAGGCGTGCAGTGGTTGTCGTTTGTCATCATCTTCCCGTTAACGTTCGCCAGTAGCGCGTTTGTGCCAACCGAAAACATGAACAAATACCTTAAGGCGTTTGCCGAAAACCAGCCAATTTCGCAGGTGATTGAAGCCGTACGCGCACTTATGCTCGGTACGCCAATTGGCAATCATGGTTTCTGGGCAGTCTTTTGGTGTGTCGTCATGCTTATATTTGCCATACCCACGGCTATCATCTTGTTTAAGCGCAAAACAACAAAATAACGCTACCTGTAGCGTATGCAAACAAAAACGACGCTAGCAGTAGCGTCGTTTTTTAAATTTGGCGGAACCTAGTTAAACGCTTGCGCGATTATCCAAATAGTCCCTGCGCAGGCTAGAAAGAATATTCCCAAGCCAACGGGCGAGCCCCAACTGAACCATGAGCCCCACGAGCGCCAATGCTTATGGGTTTTCTCATACCAGTCGAGCGACTCTTGTTCTGTCAATTTAGACATAGCAACCTCGTACCTAGTTAATAACTTGTCAGCCTCGTTTCGACTCACGTTGCTGGCTCGTACGTGCATACCAATGATTCGTGTGTCGCAAAGAGCGTTTGCGGCGAATACCTTGAATTGGATTTATAGCCTGCCCGTATTATATGCCTGTGCTACTCAACTCGACAAGTTTGCGGACAGTGTTTACATTACGTACCGTCATTTGTTTGTACAAATCAGTGCCCACTATGCGCAGCAGTTTACTTTTTGTTACATTCTTACGGCTGATGTTCCACACAAGGGCGCCGGGGACGTATATAAACTGTTCAATATCTGCGCTAAGCCCTATTTGCTCAATTACTGTAGGCGCATCTATTTGTGGCCATAAAAACACCACATCAGTCTTTTGCTCGGTATTATTAAGCCAACCAGCTGGTATTACCTGCGCAATTCGGTGCAGCTGCGGTACCGGCACAATCAGTACCGCTACTCTAAAGCCAAAGGTAGCCTCTATGAGTTTTTCTATGGTTTCAACATGGTCATCAGTATTGTCGCCGGCGCTAAACAGCACATTGCCCGAATTAATATAAGTTTTAACAGCGGTGAACCCAGCGCGCTCAAAACAAGCCTTTAGCTCGGCCATGGCAACCTTACTATTGCCACCCACATTAATTCCTCGTAGTAACGCCACGTAGTTCATACAAACTAGGGTAGCATGCCGAGGTTACTTTTTAGTGGAGTACAGCATGGCGATTGGCATAATGCATACACCAAGCACCAAAACTAAACCGGGTATAAAATAGGGCAAAAACTGCGTGTTAACTGGTGGATTGTTCTGATACAAATACCACAAAGCCTTAACGACAGTTACTACCAAGAACAGGGCAGCCACCACGTGGCTCAGTGCGAATACCCAGTCAACCCACGAAGTCTTGGTACCTTTACGTACATAAAAAATGTAACTGTAGCATACCGAACGCACCACAAGGGCGAGTGCTGCTATGAACGTACTCGTAAATATGGCCGAAGCAATGCCGTCAACATTGCGCGAAAACAACATAAGTAACATAACAACTGCAAATATTAACAAGGTGTGGGTTACTTCCCAGGTTGCGTTCACATAGCCAGATTTACCTGCTTTAGGGTTTTTAAGCCGTATAAAACTTAGGTACGTTTCATACAAAAATCCAAGCACAAACAACAACGTTGGAATCAAAAACAGTAGTAATGCCGCTATCATTTCTTTTCTCCGTTTGCTTTAGCTTCTTCGCGCAAAATACGTCGTACTGCAAGCGCCGTTACAACAAACAACAATACGTAGGTAAGTGGGAATATGTATCCGAATGACATAATATTATGCGTTTTAGTAACTGCTTCTTCGGTTGTCACAAAACCACGTACCGCCCAAGGCTGGCGCCCAATTTCGGTAATCATCCAGCCGAGTTCTATAACTACAATTGCCATAATACCCATAAGGCTTACCGGTGTAAGCACCCACCATTTTGCCAACCACTTTGGGCGAACGAAGTAGGCAAAGAAGTACAAAGCAAAAATAAGTACTAAGCCGCCGATTAGGGTGAGCTTAATATCAAAGAAGGTGTGTACGTACAACGGTGGTTGCTCGTTAGCGGGGAACTCATTCAGCCCCTTAACCTCTGCGCTTGTAGAGTTATAGGCAAGCACGCTTAGGCCACTCGGCACTTCAAAGTGCGGCCCTTTTATTGAACCGTCTTGCATGGCTACGCCACCGAGTACTAATGGCACGTTTGTATCTGTTTGGCGCACCACTTCTACCGCAGCGAGTTTTGATGGCTCGTGCTTGGCAAGGTATTTACCTGCAATATCTGCGGTTATTACCAGCGCTACCAGCATAGCAGCGGCAAACCACATAAGTCGCTTAATAATAAACCAGTCAAGTGCAAACTTCTTGGTTAGGCGGTCGCGGTATTTTTGCTTCAAAAGTTTTATGGCATATGCACCAGCAACAACCAGCGAAACTGCAAAATAGTACGCCGGCATAGAGTGGATAAACTCAACAAGCGCAACCTGCGAAAACATCGCATGCCACACATCAACATTTACGATTTTGCCTTGAACGTAATCAAAACCGCTCGGATTATTCATCCAACCGTTAATGCTCGTAATGGCAAATGCGCTCATGGTGGCACCAAAAATCACAAAAAGCCCAAAGACCCAGTGGAGCTTTGGCGAAATCTTTTTATTGTTCCAAGTGGCCATGTACAGCGCCAAAAATACAGCCTCAATAAGGAAGAAGTACGTTTCGAACATAAAAGGCAAGCCAATTACCTCACCACCGAACTTTAAAATTCCTGGCCAAACCAATGACATTTGCAGCGCTATAAGCGTGCCCGAAATAACGCCCGTAATTACCAAAACGGTCATTATTTTTGACCAAAACTTAGCAACTCCAATTAATTTTTGGTCTTTTCGGCGGATGCCCATCCACTCAAACCAACTTACTAAAACAGGCAACGTAAGCCCGAACATCACAAATAAAATGTGGAATCCAAGGCTGTCGCCCATGAACACTCGAGCGGCGTGTAGGCCTTCGACTTGCATGGTTACTCCTTAATACTGTTTATGTTTATCATATATGCGCTTAACTGTAGACGCGCTGTATAAAATTGTCTGTGATATTAATCACAAATTACACGACTGATACGTATTCTTCAAGTTTTGCGACATCAATAACGACCAATTTGCTTTTCTTTTTTGCCACCAACCCCTTAGTTATAAGGGCGGTTATTTGTCGGCTGACTGTTTCGCGTGCAAGCCCCGTACGCGCCGTAAAATCATTTATGTTACTTTCAAGTGCAATATTTGTCTTTTTGTTTTTGTGAAATCGTTTAACTTCTAACAGTAATTCTATCGCGGTCTTCTTTTCTGCCGACCCGTACATTTGGTATGTCATACGAGTAATAAAGCCATCGAGCCCACGCACCACACGTTGGAGCGTTGCATACAGTACCTGTGGACGGTCTAGCAAAAACGCCTGTACATCTTCGCGCGGTGCACGTCGAATAACAACATCGGTACTTGCTTTGTATGTAAACCTGTTTTCGTTTGCATCGAAAAGCCAAAATACCGAAAGCATCGCTGGTTCTGCAAACACGTTAATAACAATCTCGCTGCCATTCGGCGAAATATCGAGCTGCAAGACCTTGCCACTTTCTATAAACAATATGTCTGCCGGCACTTCGCCGGGACGAACTAAAGTTTCACCTTTCTTGTAGGCGTGTGCTGTGTGAGTCTGAGCAAAGTCATGTAGTATCGTGTCGGAATTCTCAAGATTCACCATACTTCTATCTTACACCCACTTGTTTCACCAAATATGGTTTTTGCAGACTACCGATTCCGTGGTTCAATACTAGTATGGAAATCGCAATTACAATTACACTATTTTTTCATTTACTTGGTATGGCCGCACTCGTAGGCGGTACAGCAGCGCAAATAAAAGCTAAAGAACGTAAAATAACGCCGCTCATACTACACGGCGCTCTTACGCAACTTGTAACCGGGTTTATGCTTGTTGGTTTTGTGCAAGCTAACGACGAAAAGCTCGACATGGCAGTAGTAGCAACAAAGCTCATAATTTTGGCTATTATTTTAGGATTAGTGTTTATTGGACGCAAAAAACTGAGCGAAAACGTATTTTACTCTATATTGTTTTTAGCTATTACTAATGTCGGCTTGGCATTATTCGTAACAAGCTCAAGTTAATCGTTCGGATAACT
This sequence comes from uncultured Candidatus Saccharibacteria bacterium, assembly GCA_964587465.1. Lineage (GTDB taxonomy): Bacteria > Patescibacteriota > Saccharimonadia > Saccharimonadales > CAIOMD01 > JBBRSL01. The sequence goes on from CAZPLH010000013.1 coordinate 12,444, forward strand.
TACCGTAAGTCGTGTATAGACGCCACCATCTAACACATATGCTTGAGCAAAGTTTTCTGCAAAAAACTCCCAATATATATCGTACATATTTAAGGCTTTGCCCTCACACGCAACTGTATTAGCAAGCGCAGGGCACCCTAATCGAATATCGTAACTTTCGCGCATCTGCTCTTTTGCTTGTGGGCTAAAATCAACGGCTTCACGCTCTGCGTCATACCTAAACCATGCGGTGGGGTTAGCAATCATTGCTGCCAACGCTTCTTCATCACGCAGTCCGGCGCGGTTACGCGGGGTTCCGCTTAACCTTCCGAACTGACGGCCTAAAATGCCCGAATTTCGAATGTGCCCGGCAATCTCATCAGGACTAAAGCCAATGCTTTCTAAAAATAGATGCTCGGCATGTAGTACTTCAAAACACTGCTTTCGGGCTTCTTGTTTGAGCCACATCCAACGTTTTCGTAAATCAGTTGCACTGTAGTTTCTATCTTTTCCTAGCTCAGTCTCTGAAACGTATACTTCATTTGGGCTCATTCCTATCCGTGCGAGCGCTAAAGCCGAATCCTCGTCTACAGAAGCGCGCTCTAAAGTGCACGTGAGGTTACGCATAAGTGCGGCATCTTTTTCTGTGGGTGGCTTTGGCATAATTTAGAGTACTTTACAACGTTTTAGTATTTTTTTCAATGACTCCTTGTGCAATTGAAAGGGTATACTAAGCCAAAAGGCAGTGCGATAAATAATCAGGAGCAAACCCAATATGCAGCCGACACCAGCAAAAATTGTAGTAGTTGAAGACAACGTAGCTTTAAACGATATTTATAAAACGCGACTCGAACTTTTAAACTACACTGTATTTTCTGCATACGATGGTATTGAAGCGCTGCAAATTATAGAGCGCGAAGTACCCGATCTTGTTTTGCTTGACCTTATGGTGCCAAAAATAGCCGGTGACCAAATCTTAGAAATTATTCGCACCAATACCTGGGGCAAGGGAATTAAGGTGTACATTATTTCCAACCTGAACGAGGCAGATGCGCCAACCGGCCTACGCGACTTAGGTATTGAAGGCTATTCGGTTAAGGCAAACCTTTCGAACGACCAGTTAGATGTAATTGTCGACAACATTCTAAAGCCGGCCGACCAAAAAGAAGACATTAGCCTAGAACTACCCGGCACAGAAGTCACCCAGTAGTAGGTGAAGCAACGAATTAAAAAACCCGCTGGTGAGGCGGGTTTTTGTATGTATTAGGCTTAGCCTATTTTTCGTCTTCGAAGTATGCTTGCGCACGTTCGCTAAACAGAAGTTGCAATACTACAAACGCGAATACCGCGCTTACTAGACCGCTCCAGCGCGAGCTACCCGTGTTCGCAATAAGGGTCAATAACCCAGCAACGAGGTTAATGGTAAAGACAATTCCGTACAAAACTTGTGCCCATTTTTCACCCGACAAAATTGAATTTGCCAAGAACAGCGTGAATGCTCCAAGAAGCATCAAAATAACGCCAACCCAAATAACTTGATTGTTTGAAAGGTCGACACTCGTAAAGAGTTCCTCTTTTTTGCTTGAAAGCGCAACAGCTGCGCCCGTAAGAACTTTTAGAACACCGCTGATGATACCAAGCACACCAAGAATGGTAACAATCCCAGGTCGTTTTGCAGATTTTGCCATAACCTCGAGCCTCCTTTAAGTTGTACTTTCAATATACCACCGGCTTTAGTGATGTCAATCACACCTGAGGTATAATCAATGCAATGACCCCCAAAAAAACAGCAAGCGAAGGTAGCAACTCCCCAACTAAAAAGCAGCGCTCGCGCAAAAAACTTATTATCAACATTTTAAGTTATGTGATTTCAATTGGGCTGATGTACTATCTGTTTTTTGTTGTTTTACCGGCAAGAATCGATGTGAACCAAATTAAGCAAACCTTGGGTGAACTGACGGGCAGCCAACTACTTGTGCTACTTATTGCAGGGTCAGCATCAATACTCGCAGTGGGCTGGACGGCAGCAACGGTACTGCCAGGGATTAAAGTCACAAAAGCTACACAGGCGAGCGTCGTAGGCCAGCTAACTTCTATAATCTTGCCGCCACCAGCCGACATGGTTATTCGGTTTGGTATGTATAAAACATATGGGTTCCCGGTAGATAGCTCATCGGTTGCGGTAATTCTTTCGGGAATCGCACGCTACTTTACTGTAGTAATTATTCCATTATTAGGAATCTTCGCGCTTCTTATTAGCGGGCAAGGTACCGCCCAGGGTGTGTTCTGGCTAATCTTTGGTGTGCTTTTAGTAGCAGGCGCTCTACGGCTTATGTATGCTATATTGCACAGCGACAAAGTCGCCCATAAAATTGGCGAAAAATTACAAAAATCATTCAACAAGCTTCGCGCGGTATTTAAAAAAGGGCCGGTAAAATCTTTACCAAATGACTTTGTGGACTTTAGTCAGAAATCACGTGCCGTAGCAATTGGAAATTTTTGGCCTATAGCAATTTCTAATGTGGTATGGGGATTGGTCAGTTTTGGGGTATTATTTATTGCTACCCGCTTTTGTGGCATAGACTCCGCAACGATGTCGGCAGCATACCTACTATTTATAACCGGTGTTATGCTGGCGCTTAACTCCTTACCTATCCCGGGTAGCGGGGCAGGCATAACCGAAAGTCTGCTTTTGTCGTTAATGACGTTTCCAAGCCCCGAAGTGCAAAGCGCTTTTGTTGCAGCGCTTATTTTGTACCGTGTGTTTACCTGGTTATGGCCGCTACCGGTTGGCGCAGTAGCTTACTTTGTATGGCGCTACCAAATTCGTAATCGCTACAGTTAACTTAAGCCTAAAGCAGCGTCAATTTTAGGACGATCAAAGCCTAAAATACCTTCAACCGAACCGTCTTCTTTTTCAATAATCGTAAAGGGTACACCTAGTTGGCCGCTTTGGTCATAAAGCTCTTGCGCGTACTTTTGGTCTAAATCGGCGAGCTTTTCGTCGTAAGCAATATCTTTGCTTTGCAGGTAGCTTTTTAGCATTTTGCAGTAACCACAGGTTGTCGTGCTATAAATGGTAATTTTTGACATAAATAAGTTCTTCTTTCGGGGTTAATTATAACAAATCTAGGAAAGGTGGAGGGATTCGACCTTTGAAACAATAGAAACTTACTTTTGTCATTCAAACCGCTCACGCGGCTAAAGGGCGGCCAAAAACCACCGGGTTCTGTCGTTCGAATCCCAAACAACAGAGCCAAACAAAAAACCAGGCATAAACCTGGTTCATTGTTTGGCTAGGGTGGAGGGATTCGAACCCCCGAATGCTAGGACCAAAACCTAGTGCCTTACCACTTGGCCACACCCTAATAATAAGCTACAAAATTATACCTTTAATACTGCTTTTAGCCAAGTGTTAACTTAGTTTAACGAGCCGAGGTTAATCTTGTGGTTGCAATGGGTGTAGTCTAGCTGACACTCATCGCACGCATAACCACTTATGTATCTGCCCGGCT
>CAZPLH010000014.1:0-14409 GCA_964587465.1 uncultured Candidatus Saccharibacteria bacterium
CGAGCAAGCTTATTGGCGCAAAGTCTTAGCCTTTGCAGTAGCCCATGGTAATCCTCATAAATAGCTCTAAAACTATGGTACCGGCTTCACAGCCAGTAAGCGGTAGCGAGGCATTGTTTGGTGCCCAGGCGAGTTTTTTACACGCGAAACTTGCGCGGGCAAGTAAGCAGCGCATTATGCGTGGTATGCACGTTTCGGGCCCACTTGCCGACAAAGTTATGGCAGATATTGCTGCCTGGCAACAATCGGGGCATACGCTGGCGCTCTTTGGCTTTCAGGGCGATATTTACCAAGGTTTGCGGGCAGACACGTTCACGGACGAAGATGTTCGGTATGCAAATGAGCACCTACGTATTCTTTCGGGCCTGTACGGTATTTTGCGTCCACTTGACGTCATTTGTCCGTACCGACTTGAAATTGGCTATGGGTTTCCGGTAAATCTGTACAAATTCTGGGGAGATGATTTAGCAAAAAACGTCACTACTTCAACGGTGTATAACTTGGCGTCCGCTGAATATGCAAAAGCAGTTGTTCCCTACTTGCCTACTGAGGCAACAGTAATTGAGCCGTTATTTTTAGTGCAGTACCCGGGCGAGCAGCCTAAGTTTGCGGCGTATCATGCCAAAATTGCGCGCGGTGCGTATGCGGCGTGGTTAGTAAAGCAAAAAGCAACTGCGGCAACGAGCCCAGAGAGTTTTGCCGAAATTGGTTACGCGTATAGTGCGGAATATAGTAAGCCGAACACCCCAGCATTTATTTTACGGACAACAAAAAAACGCCCGTAAGTGGCGTTTAGTGAATTTCGTAAAGTTGTGTGCCCAAGCGGGCACGAGGTCACTGGTGTGACGCTCGTGCCCGCTTATTGGGCGGGGTGGTTCAGCCCGTGCGCTGGATGCTGCTCTCGCTTCCGTCGGAGGCCGGATGGAACGGGTCGTCCCAGTTGGTGTCGCTGGGGGGCGGCTGGTTCTTGAGGCTCCCGGGCGAGAAGCCCTTGATGCTTCGCGTCCGCATCTTGTCGATCTTGGCAGAGACCCTCCGATCGACTCCCGTCCTTCCGAGGAGCAAGAGCAAGAGGAACAGGGCGAAGAACCCTGCCGCCAAGTAGACCGTGAAGTCGAACCACCACTGCGGCAGGGCTGCAAAGCCGCTGGCCGAGTGGAGCGTGCCGTCCTTGATGGACGCCTCGAGGTCCTCGATGCGGTCCTTGACGGCCAGGGTGGCCGTTGCGAAGTGCAGGCCTGCGAACATCACGCTAGTGAACAGCGCGGCGAGCGCGAACTTGCGGGCGACCAGACTCACCATCGCTCCGCCTGCTCCGACGAGCAGTACGAAGATGATGACGTAACCGTTGAAGTACGGCATGGTAGTCCTCCAGGGGAAGGTGTTGGGAATGTACGTTCTGAAACCATACTTATAATACCATAAACAGCTGAAAAAGTAAATACCCTTATGCTTACGACAGAAAAAAACTACCCCTGTTACATATCAGGGGTAGTTTGTGCGACTAAGTGTCTTTACAAGCCTAAAAGTTGCTTCTTTTTTGCGTCGAATTCTTCTTGCGTAAGAATGCCTTGGTCTTTTAGTGTTGCAAGTTGCTGTAGTTCAGCTACAAGCTCGTCTTGTGGGGCGGCAGCTGGTTGTGGCGCTGGTGCTGCGGCTGCAGCAGCTGCTTGTTGCTCTGCTGCTTGGTTGGCCCATCGTTGTTGTTGGTTGTGTGAAACGGCGTTAGCGGTACCGACAATAGCTGCGGTTCGTGCCATACCTCGTAGTAGTCCTGGCATTAGTTTGCTCCTTCTAGTTCTGCGGCAGCTTCTGGGTGAATGCGACCTTCTCCCAATAAGAATCCGCCTGCATTAATAATTGCTTGCTTAAGTGGCTTTGCCCAAAGTTGTTCAACAACCAAAAAACCTGCTGCGGTATTTGGCTGTAGTAGCTCGCCGATTTCGTCAATGTCGTCAGTAGTTACCAGCGATGTGTCGCTACCGTATTTTTGCGTAAAACCAAGTAGGAGGTCATCGCCGACACTGCTGACGTCTAGCTGCGTCACGGTACCGTCTTCGCCTTTAACAACTGCAGAAAGTGCCACAAGTGAAATAATGCCTTTGTCAATTGCATCGCCGACAGCCTGTAAAATACTGCCATCGAACTTGTTGCCTTCAAAGCCAACAATAATATAGTCTATTGGTCCGCGCATCTAAACCCTTTCGTTTACTAATCTACTGCATAGTATAGCCCGAAAACACCTTAGATTCTACTTATTTTTGCGATTTTCTAGCACTTTTTTAAACAAAAATAACGGCAACACCAGCGTTGCAATAAGACTAAATAGCCATACTAAAAGTGTGCCAAGCACCCACGCGTTTATGCCGTCAATGCTAATACCATCAGAAACAAGGCTGGTAATAAGCAAGCTCACGAACGTCGTCACAAGCGCCACCCCGCCGCGTAGTGCAGGCACGTTTGTAATGGCAATTTTTGTTATGAGCGGGTCAAGAATTACCTCTGTTAAAGAGAAAATAGCAACGGCAATAACAAACGAAATGCCCGAAATGCTAAAACCGGTCACAACTAAAGACGCAAAAAGTAATCCGATTGCGTTTGCTAAAACATTGAGCGTCAATTGTGCGAGTAATCGTAACATTGTTTCCTCCTGCTATTCGTTAGTATTGGGGCCTTTTTTGGCTTCCATTTCATGCAAAATATCGACAAGCTTTTTAGGGGTAACGTCTACTTTAATTAGGTACCCTTGGGCCTTAGTCAAAATGTCTTGTCGTGTTGCATCGTCAACGTCAAAGTTGGTCAGAATAATAATGTCAGTTTGGTCGCTAAATTCAGGCGATTTCGTTTTGTCGCGCAGAATTTCAAGAATTTCAGTACCTGAACGGTACGGCAGCATGAGGTCGAGCAGAATAAGGTCGTAGTGTTTGCTACGTGCTTGTTGCAGCCCTGTCTCGCCGTCGTACGCAAGTTCGAGCTCGTAACCATAGGGCTTTAAAAGCTCCGCATAAATTTCGGCAATTTGTCGTTCGTCTTCTATGTACAGGATTGATTTATACATTGCTTACAGTATTGCGCATCTGCGCCTAAGTAGCTAGCCCTAAACGTTACTTTGCTATAGGTAAATTAATGGTAAAGGTGCTTCCCTGGCCTTCTTTAGTTTCTACCGTTATGGTACCACCTGCTTCTTCAATAATAATTTTGCTGGCATATAAGCCAATGCCGGTGCCCTCGTAATCATATACCGTGACTGATGTGCCGCGGTGAAATTTGGTAAACAATTGTGGAACTTCAGAGGCTTTAATACCAATGCCAGTGTCGCTGACTGCAATACGCGCAATGCCATTTTGTTCGGTAGCTGAAATGCGTACTGTACCGCCTTTTTTCGTAAATTTAATGGCGTTATCGACAATATTTAAAATGGCGCTACGTAGGTACGGTTTACCAATAAGCACCGCCGCATTAGTTTCTAGGCTGCTTACAAAGGTAAGCTCATGCATTTCGGCGGTTGCCTTGGCCTCGTCGCAGATTTTTTGTACGAGCTCGCGCACATCCACGAGGTCTTTATTGGTTTTGCCTTCGCCGAGTTCGTATTTTGAAATGGTAAGCACGTCTTCTGCGAAGCCGTCAAGCCGGGTGACGCTTTCACCAATGCGGCTGATGGCTTTTTTAAGCTCTTCTACGGTGTTGTACATATCAATTGACTCTAGGTAGCCATTAATTATGGTAAGCGGCGTGCGCAGGTTGTGCGAAGTAATAGCCATGAATTCGTTTTTAACTTTGTCGAGTTCTTGCAACTTAACAATGTCAGCCTTAAGCGAATCGGCCATAGCGTTTACCGCTTGCCCTAAACGCGCTATTTCATTTGTACCGTCTACGCTAATTTGTTGCTCTAAATCGCCGGCGCTAATTTTTGCAGCTTGTTCGCTTACCTTGCGAACGGGGCGCAAAATAAAGTAGCTAATTGCCGCAAATGTCACGGCGCTGGTAATAAGCAGCGAAAGTAGACTAAAAACGAGCAGCGAGCGCGCTTCTTTAGTAATGGCTGCATTAATGGCGTCGTTAGAAACCGTGTAGACAATGCTGTAGCTGTGCGCCCCCGATGCTCCAAAATACGGCACAATAACTTCGCTTAGATTGCCGCCGTCCAAAATATAAGTTGGCTCGAACGAACTTGCTTGTTGTTCGGTAACTTTTAAGCTGGCGTCTTTTTTGTACTGGAATAAAACATTGCCTTGTAGGTCGACGATGCTGGCATTGGTAACCGTGTTATTTTTTTCTAAATAGCTACGAACGAGGTCGGTAATTTTACCGGTACCGGAATTGCCGTATACGTTGTAGCTGTCGCCGATTGGCGGTGTCGCGAGTGCGGCGAAAGACTGCACTTCACTCTTAAGCCTGCCGCGCAAGGTGGCGGTACTCGTACCAATTAAGTACGCCGACATCGTGCCAAAAATAACTAACAACGCAAGCGTGTTAATTATTAATAGCTGAGTTCGGATGTTTTGCTTCACCGGCGCGCTACACCCTAGTTACTTACGGTAGTCGTTTGGTTCTCGCCAAGTTTCCATAAGTATGCACCGCCAAGCCCGCTCACAGAATCGAGCGTGTAGGTGTAATTCTTGGGGTAGTACACGGTTGATGCACCAATGCTGATTGGCACCCAAAGTGCATTTTCTTTGGTGTATCGGTTGATTTCTTGTACTTTTTTAACGTGGTCTTCTGGTTTAAATGCTTGGCTCGCATCTGCAATCAGCTTGTCGAATGCGGCATTGTTGTAAGATGGGAATTGACTGGTTTTGCTGCCAAGTAGGTTCGCGAAAATGTCGAGCCCATCGCCGAGGTCTGAATTGAACGCTCCACCGAATAAATCGTAGTCACCGCTTGCATTGGCTTTAACGAATTCTTTTGGTGTAGAAAACGCACGGGCGGTAACTTTAAAGCCATTTTCGTTCAGAATCTTTGTAATGGTAACTGCTTCGTCTTGGATGCCTTTTATGTAGTTATAGGTAAGCGGCACGCCGTTCGGGTAGCCAGCTTTTGCAACAAGTTCTTTTGCTTTTGCGGCATTAAATTCAGGGAATTTTGCTGTTTCGTCGTAGCCTACAACCGTAATAGGCAAAATATATGCAGTTGGTGCCGATGCCGAATCTTTTTCAAGGTAGCGCGCACGGTCAATGGCGTAGTTTAATGCTTGGCGTACTTCTAGTTTTTGTAGTGGGCTACCGGACTTAACCATGTTCATAGTTAATCCGTAGGCGCCTGTTGCGTCGAACGTCGATGCCGAATAGCCTTTTGCGGCAAGTGTTTTGGCGGTCGCATCGTTACGCGAAATTGTTGCGTACGTTACTTTGCCACTTTGCAAGTCCTTAGCAATTTCGTTGGTGTCTTTGTACACCACAAACTGGGCTGCACGGACCTTTGGCCTACCCTGGTGGTAGTCGTTAAATGCAACAATACGTGTGCTGTCTTCGGTTTTGCTGTTTGCGGCATCTACGGTGTATGCACCCGTGCCACTGTACGTTTTGTCGGCATTTTGCTTAGCAATAAAGCCGTACACAAGGCGGTTCAGCAAAAGCGAATCTGGCACTGAGGTTTTAATGGTCACTTCGTTGCCATTTGCGGTAACAGTGTCGATAGTCTGGGTGTATTGACCCCAGTAATCATCTTTCATTTGGCGCTCAAGACTTGCTTTGACGTCTTGTGCCGTTAGCACTTGGCCGTTATGGAACTTTACACCGTCTTTAATTTTGAACACCCAGGTATTGTTGTCCGGGTTTGTCCAGCTTGTCGCAAGTAGTGGCACGATTTTTTGGTCGCTGTACCCCACTAAGCCTTCGTAAACTTGAAAATCGAGCTGTACCGACATCTGGGCCGCTGGTTCATTCGGATATATAACATCACTGCCTACTGGGCCATCTACCCCGGCAACTTTAAGTTCGGCAATATCTGCAACATATGTTTTCGTTTTGGCTGTTTTCGCATCTTTTTTACCAAATAGTGCAAAAGCCGCGCCGGCAAGGAGTAGTACGACTAAAATTCCGATTACCGCCAAAACTATCATTTTCATTTTTGAGTTGCCCGCGTTGAACACCTGCGGGGTGTGGTGCTCTGCCGCATGGCTTGCTTCGCCTTCAGCCGGTGTTTCGGCCCCAGGTTCGGTTGCAATGGCCCCGGCGGCGATTGCAGCGTCGGTTGATTCGCTATGGGTGGGCTCTGCTAGTTTTTCTGCTTCGGCTACTGCTTCTTCGCTAGGGTGGAAAACTGGTTGAGCCGGTTCTTCTGGCGTTGCAGGTTCGGTAGTTTCAACTGGCGGAGTATCGACTGACGGTACAGGCGCAGCTTCTTCTGCTATAGGGGTTGATTCTACTGGTTCAACACCAGACTCTTCGGTTGCGAGTTCAGCCGCTGGTTCTTCGGTAGGCGTTTCGGGGGTTGACCAGTCGGTAGTTTCTGCCGCAGGCTCACTCGGTTCACTTGCTGGTTCTTCTGCGGGTGTTTCGCGTACTGCTTCAGCGGTTTCAGTGGCAACTTCGGGCGCTTCTTCAGGCGCAGCTACAGGTTCCTCTGGCGCCGTAGGCTCAGTCGTTTCTACGGGTGCTTCAGCCGTACTGTTTGCCGCAGGCTCTGTACTAAATTCTTCTGGGCTAGGCTCTGCAGGAGTCTCACTTTCTGTGGTAGCTTCGGGCTGCGTAGTTGTATCTGCAATAACTGCAGCAATATCTTCGGGCGTTGGGTCGCTCGAAACCGGAACACTTACAGGCTCACTCGCTACACTTGGCGATTCGTCACTAAAAACCGGTATGCTTTGACCGGCACTTTGCGCTGGCTCCTCTGGTGGCGTACCGCCACTAGCAGGAACGGGCTTTTTTATATCATCCATCATCTTTAATTTTCCCCCACCTTTTGTATTAACATAATCATTTTGGACACTGTTTGTAAAGTAAAATGTTGTATTTTAATAGATAAAGTCATTTTAAAACACTAATCAACTAAATTAGCAATATTGACGAACATATGGTGTAGGTAAATAATTGACAGTAGGTTAGTGCGCAAATTGCTAACCACTTTAACAATTTACTGTCGAAGAACAGTAGTGTAAGCAATGAAGCATGTATTGTATTTGGTCGCTTGATACATGTGGAGCTAGTAGCGAAACCGGGCCTACAATAGCAATTTTTTATGCTTTTTGTATTTTAAACATGACCCTGGTTAATTCCAGGGTCATTTTTTATACCTAAAAGCACTACTCCCTCCTTCGACAGCGAAAGGAGTAGTGCTATGAAAAACGCACCGTTTTTCAGGCTGTTTACGGCGCTTATTTTAGCGGCGCTTATGGCCATGCCACTGTTGCCGGCAACGACAATGGCAGCAAGCAAATATCAAACACTTGTGTGGAGTGACGAATTTAGCGGCACCGCACTAAACACCTCTAAGTGGAACTATGTCACTGGCGGAGGTGGCTGGGGTAATGGCGAATTACAAAAATATACGACTAATAGAACGAATGTAAATGTTACCAATGGTGTGCTTAATATTGTCGGCTTGTACGACAGCCGCACGAACACTTACACGTCTGGTCGTTTAACTACTAAGAACAAAGGCGCTTGGGCTTACGGTCGCATTGACGTTCGCGCAAAGCTTCCAACTGGAGTTGGTTCGTGGCCAGCAATATGGATGCTCGCTAACGGCAGTAAATATGGCAGTCAGTATCTTGCTAACGGCGAAATCGACATCATGGAAGAAGTCGGTGCTGACCAAAACGAAATTGTCGGCAGTGCACACAGCCTGCTCTACAACCCTTCTAATGGCAATACCCGCTATGGTGTCACCCAAATTCCAACGGCAAATACCGAATATCACACCTATACGCTCGTAAACGACCCTGAGTACTTATCGTTCCAAGTGGACGGCATAGAGTACTTCCACGTTACGAACAACCACACCGGATACCAAAGCTGGCCATACGATCAACCCATGTACTTGCTACTTAACCTTGCAATCGGCGGAAGCTGGGGTGGCTATAAGGGCGTAGACAAAAAGAGTATGCCATGGACCTTCTCTATCGATTATGTTCGGGTATACCAATAACTAATTTTGCGCACTAACCAAAAATTATTTTAGTTGAGCTGCTGTAGCACCAATGGTCTGTACAACCACATCGTGCTTTTTTATAAGAGAAATCTGTTGCTCGTACTTAGTTTTACTTATGGTGTATTCGTCGCCACCGTTTGCGATGCCGTGGTACACCAACACCAACCAAGCTTTTTGCTGTTCGGCGGTTGTAATAAGTGCGTCTATATCTGCAAGTGTGAGAGATTTTGTAATTACTTTGCCATGAACAAGACTAGCGTCAAAGGCGTATGGATAGTTTATTTTACCACTGGTGTCGCGGTGCGTTTGGTTGTACTGCATTATGGTTGTCAGTGCGCTACTGTTGTACGAACCAAATGGTGTCGCGAAGTGTACAACCGGCACCCCTAAAATAGCTTCGAGCGATGTTTTGTTTGTTGCAACCTGGTACTGCTGTTGCGCGCTGGTAAGAGTTGCTAAATCGACGTGATTATACGAGTGCGAGCCGACTTCGTGGCCAGCAGTAATAAGCCGTTTTGCCTGGGCTTTATTCATATAGCTCGCCGTTCCGATGGTGCTAGCGTTGAGGTACCACGTTGCTTTGTAGCCATTCTTGTCTAAGATTGACATGCCGTTTGCGTAGGTGCTCGAAAGCCCATCGTCGAACGTGATACTAACGACGCCTTTGCCAAGCGTTTTAGCAGTATTATCTATTTTGGCAAGTGTAACAGCATCGAGCGCAAGGGTGCCCATACTGCTTATTGCAAAGTATAAGCGTACACCTGTAGCGTTTGCTGGCGTAGCAAGCGAATCAACGTAACCCGACCAGCTTGGGCCAGTCGCAGGTAGTGACGTCAGGCTCGAGTAACTAATGCTGCCGTCGGCAAGGTAAAATTCGGCATATGCATACATAAAGGTTGTCGCCTGTACTTTTGCCTGCACGCGGTACACCGCATTTGCACTAATTGGTAAAATGTCGGTTGACCAGTTGGCCTCACCGCTGGTTACGCCGGTAACCGTAATGCCAACACTGTGCGTACCATCTACTCCACTTGGACTGTATACGTGTGTTGCGGTAATTTTACCGGCAGTTCCTGCGCTCCAAAAATCTGGCGCGCTTGGGTTGATGCAGCTTAACTCGAACGAGCCGTTAAAGACTCCGTTTACTAAATCTTTGGCGCATACTTTATTTTCAGTAAGTGTTACGGCATCTAGGTCTAAGTTGCCGGCACTGCTGAGTACGTGCATAACAGTAAGCGTACTTGCGGTTGCCGGCGCGTCTATAACGGCGGTGCTTGTTTGCCACGCTATAGATGCAGGAACTGTTTTAAGCCATTTGTACTGTACACTACCGTCATTTAGGCCAAACTTTGCCCATAACTGTGTGGCAACATCACTTTTATTTGCGTCGGCGTAGGTGTACGAGCGACCAGCGGTTACTGCAACAGGGTTAAATACCCATTTAGCGTCGCCGTCGCTGTAGTTGGTGGTTGTAATGTGGGCGCTTGCGGTGTCATCCACCCCGGTAGTATTAAGGCTAAATGTCGCAGTGACATTGCCCCACGCGTCGGTTGACCAGTTAGTAGCATTTGTTCCCTGTTGCTCCATAAACGAGCCATTTGCAACAAGCGAATTAGAAGGAGCTGCGTGCATTGGTGTAAATGCTGCTAATAGGAGTGCACTTGCAACGACTGCTGCTGAAAAAACGGTAACTATTTTTTGCGTTAGTGTATTCATAATTATGCTCCTGCCTTTACTGCTGCTTGGCGTTCTGGAGAACTCCAGGTTACGTGCTTTGCAGCCATGCTTTGCTTAAGTTTTGGCACACGCACCAATGCTTTTAGGAGCGCGATGTATTCAACAAACGAAAGTACGTACATAGCAACGTACATGAATGGCGCGTACAGCGTAAGGCGCAGGCGCTCTTTAACGGTTAGGTTGTCGCTCGACCATAAGTTGAGCATTAGGTAGCTAAAGATGACTGCGAATGCCGAAAGGAATGTAACCCAGTCTTGAAAGCCTAAAACAACGTACAGCATGTAGACGACTACAAGTGGTTCAATCATAAATAGGAATTCTTGGAACAAAGCAAATGGCAGCATAAGCACGGTAAGTTGGCGCGCATAAGGCTTGTCGGTATTAAAGAATACGTGTTTGTTCTTTAAGAACGTTTGCATGCGGCCGTACTTCCAGCGGAAGCGCTGTGTTATAAGTGATTTAAGTGTTGGCACGCTTTCGGTGTAAGCAATACAGTCTGAAGCGTATGCAAGGCGGTTTTCTTTGTTGCCTTTGGCAACAAACTTCATGCTTAGGTCGATGTCTTCGGTCATGGTGTTGGTGTCGTAGTACCCTACTTCTTCAACGGCTTTACGACGGAATATAGAGCCAATGCCACCGGTAATGTATTCGATATTGTACTGCACCTGGGCTTTTTTCATGTTGTAACTGATAAGGTATTCGAAGCGCTGTAATAGGCCCAGCATGGTGCCGTCTTCAATGATGTTTACGTTGGCAGCAACAGCAACAACGCGCTTGTCTGTAAACTGCTGCACGCCTTTGTAAATGGCGTCTTCGTGCAGGCTTGAATCGGCATCAAGACACATAAAATACGGGGTTTTAACGTAGCGCTTAATAGCGGCGTTTAATGCGGCAGCTTTACCTTTGTTTTTTTGATTCATAATTCGAATGGTCAACTTCGTTTTATTGTTCTTAATGTACTTTTGTACGATTTGCTTTGTTTTGTCGGTAGAACCATCGTTCGCGACAACAATGCTCAGGCGTGACATAGGGTACTTACTTGCAGCTATAGAATCAAGGCACGCAACAATGGTTGTTTCTTCGTTGTGCGCAGGTACCACTACAGTTACATATGGGGTAAAGCGGGTGCGGCGTTGTTTGTTACGCTTTGCGAGCTTAATGGCGTATAAATCGCTTCCAATAAGATACAAAGCCATTCGGATGATATTAAAGAGGCTTAAAACAATAATAATTAGGCCTAAGATTTATAAGACGCTCATTTGGCATTCTCCAGGTTAAAAAGCACTATTCTTCGTTCGGTAGACCACAATCCATCACACGTCATCACGTAAATGCCGGGCTGGCCAGAAAGCTTGTTAAATACCTCGGTATTTTCGGGTTTTACAATTTCGGTGCTGGCGTATGTGTAGCCAAATACGTGGCCATTATCGGTGTAAATGTATGCTTTGTCGCCTGCTTTCACTGTTTGTAAGTTACCAAAAATGCTTTTTATGGCGTGCCCGTAAATAATGGTGCGGTCCTTTTGGTTGTTGATGAGTGGCGTATTGGTTGCGTAGTTCGCAGCTGTGCCCGAAACGCTCCATAATTCGTTGACAGAATCGTAGGTTCCGTCGACAATTGGTAAATCAATGCCACCACTCGGTATGAGTACTCGAACTGGCTTACCACTTATGGCGACCGTTGTCTTCTGGCTGGATTCGACTGCGCTAGCCGCCGCCGCACTTGCATGCTGAATCTTCAGCGCATTGTTGTGGCGTTGGTACTGTGCGAATCCGATAACCCCTGCGATTAAGACATAGAAAAGCAAGAGCTGCCAGGTTGGTGACAACTTTTTCATAAGTAAATAGATTCGTTATTTAGCCGATGTTGCTGTATAGCTTTTTAGCTACAAAGCTTGCAATAACCAAAACACCAACCACAATCATGGTGATGCTAAGAACGGTCAAAAGTGTGTTGCCGTTCGTGTTTGGTAGTATTGCGACACCTGCTGCGCCTGTTGAAAGGCCCGCTACTGGGTCTGAGTACATGTTCCCTGCCTCATATTATTTAGTAATATTTTGGTCAGAGTGGGGTTCGCCACTTGCTCTTAAATTACCTAGGCGACCATATAACGGTAATTTCGTCAACACATCTCTGTTGCATGCAATATAACAGAAATATGCATATAAAGCAACAATATAGTATAGCGCTATTGCTTATCAACATAATTGAACTAAGCGCAAATAAGTACTAAAAATTACTGTGCAAAGTATTGTTGTAGCTTGGTCCAGTAATTATCTTCCCAGCCTGCTTCGAATTCGGCTTCGGTGCCTTTGGGTAAGTTTGTCTGTGTAAAGTGTACGCGGGCGCCCTGGGGAGTGTTAGAAATATCAAATACGATGTTCGAATAATGCCCTTTTGGCCAATCACTGGCTCGCCAAGTTTGTGCAATACGGCTATTCGCTACAAGTTCAGTGAAGGTGCCGCTAGCGTAACCACTAAATGCGGTAAATGTTCCGCCGACTTTTGGGTCAATAACCGCTTTGTCGCCTATAATTTCGGTATGTTTGGCGCTGTCGAGCAATGCTTCGTATAGCTCTTGGGCGGATGCCCCTGCAATAACCAAGGTTTGGTCAATCATGTTGATTTTAGTATACGCTTACAAATCAATAATATCTTTGCCTTGAGCGTTTTTGGTGGGCCGAGCGTACTTCTTTTCGCTGTAAAACGATACGGCCAAGCGGGCTAATAAAAATACTGAAACAATTAATATACTGTCGTCTGCCAAGCCAAATGGCCCTAAAAATACTTCTGGTATGATGTCGAGTGGCGAAATAACGTAGACAAAAAAGAACGGTGTTAATGCCAGCAATAATCGTTGCCACCAAGGGCGGTTAGGGTCGTCAATAAAACGCAGGCATGCTTTAAGTATGCCAACATGCGCTGTATGAACGTATTTCCCCTTCATACAAATAAGTATAACCTTTTTGACAATATAAACGTATGCGTGCAGAATATGCGTATAACGTGGAGATAAACATGAACGAGGTCTCGCCCTCTAACAAAAAAAGTGTTTTTAAACGTAGGGTCTCGCTACCTTCGTGGTCTGTAGTGGCAGGTGTGATATTTGTACTATTACTGCTGGCTATGGTGTGGTGGCAGCCGTGGGTGACCAAGCTTACTGCGAATACACGAACGGTGCAAGTTACGGGTGAAGCAACGGTTAAATCAGAACCAGACGAGTTTCAGTTTTACCCTACTTACACGTCGAAGAACAGCAATAAACAAGCCGCACTCACCGAACTTTCTAAAAAGAGTGATGAAATTGTCGCCAAACTGAAAGAACTTGGCGTTCCAGAATCGGGCATTAAAACAAATGCAAGCAGTGACAACGGCGTCTACCTAATGACCACAAGTTTTCCAGCACCAGACCAATCTGGCAGCACCTTGGCGGTAACCGTAACGGTAAATACCCGTGAGCAGGCTCAAAAGGTGCAAGATTACTTGCTTACCACCGGCGCGACCGGCTCGGTTTCGCCTATGGCTACCTTTAGCACTGCAAAGCAAAAAGAATTGCAGGCTCAGGCACGTACCGCAGCCGAAAAAGACGCTCGTGCAAAAGCAGAACAAACCGCAAAAAACCTTGGCTTTAAACTTGGTGCTGTTAAAACGGTAGAAGACCAAAATGGGATAGGCATGGTTCGCCCAATGGCGCTCGATTCCAGCGGCCCCACAACGGTGGCTGGCTCTGGTATGGCCGAAGCCGGTACCGTAGGTACCAGTACCATTAGCGTCGCTGGTAACGCACCGGTTACCGTAAGCTCTGGTGCGGTAAAAGCTGTTGGCCTAAGCGTTATGCCCGGCCAAGACGAAGTCACTTACGACGTAAGCGTGACCTACTTTGTAAAATAGAACTGTTAAGCACCTCTGTGCTAGAATTGCAGTAATTATGGATGATTCAGAGCTAAGTCGAGCAGGTTTTACCCGCAGTACTTCGTACGAAATTTTTATTTTAGCGATTTCGTTTCTTTCATATATCAATTTAGTATTACTCGTGTGGATGCCGCAGGGTCAACCACGCAACGTCGTTAATATTGTCGACATTATTGTCGCGGCAATATTTTTCATTGACTTTGTTACGCGATTTGCAAAGGCCCAAAATCGCAGTCGCTACTTTTTTAAAGAGTTTGGTTGGAGTGACTTACTTTCTGCAGTTCCCTTTTCGGCGTTTAACATTTTTAGGATATTTCGCATCGTACGGTTTTTACGCTTTGTGCGTAAAGAAGGCGGCAAACGTGTGCTTGGCTCACTGTTAAGAAAGATACCCGAAGCTGCGTTGTACGGAGTGTTCTTTTTGATTTTGCTCGTGCTCGAATTTGGTAGCATTGGCGTACTTATGGCAGAAGCCGGTGCTCCTAACGCCAACATTACTACTGCAGGTGATGCCTTGTGGTGGGTGTACGTTTCTATCACCACCGTGGGTTACGGCGACAAATACCCTGTTACTGGCCTTGGCCGCATGGTTGGCATTGCTACCATCTCGGTAGGTGTTGGCTTGTTTGGTGTGGTTACTGCTTACATTGCTAATTTGTTTTTGAACCG
>CAZPLH010000015.1:0-14332 GCA_964587465.1 uncultured Candidatus Saccharibacteria bacterium
TCATCCCGTCGCACCGGCGTGCCCCACGCCCGGTAGCCCGTTGCACTGTCCGACTGAGCGATCCACCACCGTGCAAAACCAAGCAGATCATCATGCTGTGAATGACTGTGTTGCAAGGCATCGCCCACATTGGGACTCCCAACTGGGTCGCGGACGATCAGCGCCTTGTGAATGCCATCATTCACACCGACCAAGTAGGGAGCAAAGTCATCAACAAAAGCCATTGGCTTCAGCGAAGCCAGTGCTGCTGCCTTGGGACTACAGACGGACGCATCATTTCCAGTCGTAATGACCTGGTGGATTGGGAATCCCAGATCGCCCAAGTTCTTGAGACGTGCAGAGGCGAACTGGTTGTCCAATGCCGTAACGCACACCAGTCGGATACCTTCTGATTCCAAAAGGTGACAGGCTTCAACTGCGCCAGGTATAGCAGGGATGGTGCTCCAGAACTCTTCATCGAAAACGGAACGAAAGCGCTCCAAGGACTCGCCGACCAGACGGGGAATTCCCCATCGATCGATTGGCCAATAGGCCCTGTCGTTCTGGATGACCGGGCGCGTGCCAAATGCGCGCTCCCAGGCGCTGGCATATGCTGTGCTGTAGTCAAGCAGAACGCCATCACAGTCGAGCGCGATTGTGGCACTTTCACCGGAACGAACTTTTGTCATATTGGGATGGCCTGAAGGAGTACGTTGGCCCGGAAAGTTTCTGGTAAAGCATTCGGCGTCAGTACATCCACTGGCACGCCCAAAAGTGCAGTAAGTTCACAGCGAATGGCGCCGATGTCAAACAATGTTGTCTCAGGCCTGGGATCAATGAGGACGTCAAGGTCACTGCCTTCGGTATCCTGCCCGTCCAAAACAGAACCGAATACTCGTGCGTTTTGTGCTCGGTGAGCCGCGACGATTTGTCTAATCGAAGCGCGGTAATTGGCCAAGGCTTCGGTTGGTCTCACGCATCCTCCCCCTGACGCCGCGGCCTCACGTCTTTGAAAAGACGCCTGTACGCTGTGCGAACTGCATTGACTGCGCCGACCAATGGTGCAAAGTACATCCGAATGCTGTTCTTCACAAGACGGCGGAATGATGTTGAGTCTTTCATTGATCAACCTTCAGGCCAGCGCATGTGAAACAAAGAGGCTTCTGTTTTCCTGTTCCATGATTCGGTAATCAGCCAACCAATCTTCCTGACGGTACACGTAGTCACCGAACTCTTGAGCGATAGTTGATTCGCGCTTAACTAGTCGGCGAGCGACGTGTGTAATGGCAAGCAAGTCCGCCTCGCTGCGCACTTCAAAAGGCGCACAAAGACTCAAACCTTTGCACCAGCTGTGCCAGGATATCGCCATGGCGGGTCGAACTTCAAATGCGACTTCCTGACCAACCTGGCGCTCCATGTCTGTGAGCAGGTCGAAATAGCGCCGGTATTCATCACTGGTCGGTTGCTGGGTCCAGCTCACAATCTTCTTGCGGGATCGTCCGAGCTTCTTGTAGTTTGGGGTCGAGTCCGCGAACGGGTCACTTTCAGGGCGCAGATGCTTGATGCGTCGGAGAGCTTCCGCCTCCACAAGATCATGGTATCTATATCTGGGATGAGTCCACCAAAGCGCGACGCGGAAATCATTGACGATGAAGACCGCGTCGTCCCAAAACGACAGGGTCTCGGGCGTCATGTCGTAATACAGGTGGCGGACAATGATTCCGTTAGTGAACACGTCACCGCGCTCGTTGCGGTGGTACAGCTTGGCCCGTTGTTTCATGGCTTCGATGGCGCGGTTTTTCATCAGAGGCGGGCCCTTCTGGCTGCTGCCAATTTGGATTCAAGTTTGGCAATAACTGTTTCAGCAGGGATCCCATCGCTACTTGAAATAGTTCGTTCAATTGCATCCTTGGCGCGAGGAACAGAGCCGGTTGCAGTTTGTGTGTTCTGTCTAGAGGATCCACGCAGAGCAACCCTGTTCAATTCCCCCGTCTCGGGGAAATGTCGGCATACATACATGCGTGTGCGCCTTTGCTCGGGCGCGAGGTTTTCCCAACGCGGCATGTCTCTATGAAAAAGCGTGCTGGCTGCCGACAGTGCCTGAATGTGCTGCGCAAACGTAAGGGTACCGCGATCAACGTCAACGGGCACATTTGGCTGGGGCTGAGACTGGCTACTCTGGAGGTCTTCCGCCTGTAGCCAGTGGCAGTCAGACGGGTGATGGAAGTTAAAGCCCGGATCCACGATCACTTCTTCTGCCCAGCAAGTGATCTCGCTGGTGCTTGGGTAGTGGTCCAGGATTTTCAAAATGGCCGCCCGTTGGTCGGTCACCAAATTGGTGGCCGTCTTGAGATCCCACAAGAATTCCCATCCCCAACGCAGGGATCTAGCACGTTCAATGGGAAGTGTCATCGCGTTTGTCTCATGGATATTTCTCGATTCGCTCACACATCACATGTCAGAGCCCGTAATGCGGAACTTTGCAGCAGTGCCGGGGCAGCACTGTTCTTTACTGGCGCGATCAATATCTGTTGTTGCATTGCCATGGCTCATCTGGGATTGCTTTTTAGGGTTTCGCAGAGAATCCGGTGCGGCGTGCTGATTCAGAGTGGCGGGTGTACCGGATTTTCTATAGATAGCGGTTGAGTTAAATGCGCGGCATGCGCTCAATCTGGATAGTGAAGGCAGTGTTCCGAATGCGCTCTGGTTGGACTTGCCACTTTTTGGAAGAACAACCTCTACCATTTCGCGTGTTCGCTAAACGCTCTATTGTGGTCGCGCTACTGGGGACCTGAAACGCACTTCACCAAGTTGCAACCTATCTAGTGTTGTTTCAACCCAGGAGTCCACGTAGCGAGTGCCATTGCTTGTGACTAAGACGTCGAAAACCTGACCCGTGTCTTCGGGATCTTCGGCCGTGACCACCGAATCGAGCACTTCCATTTTCCAGACATCGGTGCCGTTGATGTGGCTGGGGGTAACAACTTGAACGGAATTGACTATTAACAGGCCATTGGAACTGGTCTGAATCATGCGTTCCACCGACTCAAGGCTGTCGACAAGCATCGATCGTTGGAGGGGGGGCGCATCAGGTGCGTCTGACTCCAATTGGCTAAAGCAAATCAGAAACCACGTCTTGTACAAGGTCAGTTCAACTGCGAGAAATTCCGATTCGAACTTATTGCGGAAAAGTTTCGCAAATGGCGATCTGTGAGCTTCGTTTGCTAGGAACATGTTAGCGAAAATGAACAGTATACATTGTAGTCGTATAGCGGTCGTTGATTGCTAATCGATGCGCATGACGCGCAAAAAATCACCATCAAATCACTTTCCCAAAGCATTGCAGAGGCTCCGGCTCGCCAGACGCTTGAGTCAAGAAGACTTCAGCCTTGTCTCCAGTCGGACATATGTAAGCTCCCTTGAGCGTGGAATTTACTCGCCGACCCTGGCGAAAGTAGATCAATTGGCAGAGGTATTGGGCGTGCATCCACTTGCTTTGCTCACTTTGTCATACATGGACGCGTCACGAGCCGGGTCTGAGAAAGACCTCTTTGCCCAGGTGATTGAGGACTTGGCTGCCTTAAATATGCATGTCGACTGAACTTGTTGCCAGACTTTTAAGACACTTGGACAAAGCTGCATCCGATAGTTGAAGTGCACCTCGCGCCATTGCCACCGAAACAATCATGGACTGTTTGGAGCCTGAAAGCTCAAAGCCAGTCTCTTGGGTAGCCCAACTTTTCGTCTGTCAGCTGTCTTCTCTCGTTTGACAGCCTCTTCCAAACCGATGTGTTCACCGCAAATTACGACCTGCGTCTGCGCCCTTGTAATTGCTGTGTAAATCATACTTCTGTCAACATGCCTTGACGCTGGCAAGCAGACCACTACACGCCCCCATTGTGAGCCCTGCGACTTGTGAATGGTGAGAGCATAGCCAAGCTCCAAACTGTCTAGCAGTGCTTCGCGCAAAGGGCGCTTTTCGCCGTCATCCCATTCAATCCATCCAAAGGCAGGTGGATCACCTTCTGCGTCACTATCTAATTGCTTGGGCTCGTCAAAGACCTCGACTAGTTGGCCAAGTGATCCATTCTGAATTCCCATCTCCCAGTGGTTGCGAGTGCAGAGCAGCAGGTCGCCCAAATACAAGCCCGTGTACTCCCAGTCGTCATATTCCACGTTGAACAAGCGGAGGGGCTTGTTGTTTTTTGTAGTGGATTCCTGGACGGACTGGTTGATGCCTGCTGCCACCTTGCGTGTGGCGCAAAGCACTACCGAGTCTTCTGGTCGTTCCAGATAGAGGCTGGACCCAAGCGATACCAATTCATTGGGGGCCGCTTGGATGAATTTAACGCTTTCATTGAATTCCTGAGGGAACCGCCCGTCTCGTACTGCATTCGCGATTTCTGCAATCTCGTTGCCAAAACGCTTTGCATCCTTGAGTTCTACATGTGGGATGCCCGGCGTACCTACAAGACAGTGCAGAATCAGCCCAGGGCCAACCGGGGGAAGTTGGTGAGGGTCGCCAATCAAGACAATCTTGGTATCGTCCTCAATAAGCCTTAGCACGCAGCTAAAGCTGATGAGGTCAACCATAGAAGCTTCGTCAATGACCAACGCCTTTTTGATTCCGTTCGTGATTGCCGCTGCGTCCTCTCTTGATTGCCGCATGCCTCTGATGAAACTGGCGATGGTGCTCGCAGGCCGACCGGTTGCTTGGGTCATGCGCTTTGCCGCCTTGCCAGCTAGTGCGAGTTGGGCTACTTCATAGCCTTGGTCCTGTAGCGCTGCATTGACGCACTTCAATACAGTGGTTTTGCCACATCCAGCGCCGCCTGTGATTACGGAAAAGTCGTGCTTGACTATCAGTTGCACAGCTTGCCTTTGCTCCGAATTCAGCCTAAATCCGTGTGTTTCAGCCGATTCATAGGCGGCAATGATCTGATCAACGTTGCAAGGCAGGCCTGCGGGACCAAGCCGCTGCAGAATGCCATCGACGACAACGTTCTCAAGGATTGATGCACCAAGTGAATAAGCGTTGCCTTCCTTATCGAAAAGCAGACGGCCGGTCTCTTGGCTGTACTTGATGGCGGCTTCAATTAGGCTTCGCTCATGGCCTTCATCCTTCAATATCGCCCTCAGTCCAGTGATCAGCTCATTCCGCTCCACGTATGTGTCCCCAAGGCTGAACCTGCGATAGACGGTTTCCTCAATGGCAGCCGCAAGCCTTCGGCTGTCGTCCATTTTGACCTTGAGTGTCCTGCGAGCAATGGAGTCAACTTCCTGCCATCCAGCGGAAAAGCTCAATAGACGGTAGGGGTTCTCAGTAATTTTTTCGTCTGCGTCGGCACCGAAATATGAGAGGATGCGCCTGCCAATCTCCAGCCCAATGCCGTGTTTCTGGAGCCACTGAAGGCTGTTGCCCAAGCCTTCCTCGCGCCAGCCTTCAATCAGCGCAATGGCCTTCGGCTCGGTGACAACCTGGCACAGACGATCAAGGTCTGCTGTATCCAGAACCTCGTAGAGCATGTCCTGCCAGGACTCCCAGAGCCGCTCTGCGGTTACCTTGCCAATGCCCTTGAATCGGGGATTTCGGGTTAGATAATCAACGATATGACTACCGCTTGGTACATACGCCTGGGCACCACCAGAATCGACCGTTAACTGTGCTTCTGTCATTTCGAAGCCATGGTTGTTGACGAAGGTACGCCTCTCTATTTGGCCGGTCACCTTCCACCATTGCCCCGGCATGACCGGCACCGCCAAGTCTCTGAAGTACGCCTTCACGGTCAGGGTTTCATTGGTGTCCTGAATTTCCCCATTCAATGAAACTCGTTGACCGCGAAAGATGACACCAAACTTGTTCTGCGTCCTGACATCAAGGACCTTAACAAGCACTGGTTCGCGCCCGTCACCATTAAAGCGATTGCTTCTCACCAGGGAATTCTTCCTGTCGAGTGCAGAATCTCATCAATGCCCTTTAGCCGTTCCAGTTGCCGCCGCAGTTCATGATTTTCGGCCTTTACTGCCTCAGCTTCCTCTTGGATCAGCTTGATGCGTGCATCACTGACTGCACCGTTACGCTTGTTCCGGACAAGTTGGGCGGGGTTTGCTATCCTCGGCCGCAATACACCCTCGTCTTCAAGCCGTGCCAACAGAGCAGGAAGGTGGATGTTGTGCAGTTCGGGGTTGGTGTAAAAGACGTTTCGGTTGAGATCACATTCTTTGGCGAGTCTGGACACGCTTAGCAGACCCTGAACGACAAACGGTTTCCAGTCTTCCACAGTCGCTGACCAGGCAAGGAACGCTTCGACGTTTCTTTGTCCGTCCTGAACTCCGTTAGTGCCGGTCATTCCAGACTCCTTGCATGACTGCTCCCCAACATCCGTCTCCATGGGGGCATCCGCCCAAGGCCCTGTCCGTGGCACTCATAGGTCCTCCTCGTCCTCAGTTTGATTCTTGCTGACCCGCCTGGCTTGTAGATCGGCGACTTTAGGTGCGGCGGATCGCGTCTGGCTGGCTGCCCCCTCGACTAGACTGCGTAGGTCACTTGGGGTATTCAAGAAGACATCAAGCGCTTCGTATTGGTGGGCACGCACCGATTCGAGTTCGTCCCGAAGGCCGATAAGCTTGGCTTCCAGGTCGGCAATGCGTTTTTGAAGTATGGCCCGTGGCGCGGTTTGGTACTTCGGCGCCGACTCTCGTTGCATGCGTGACTGGACGCTTTTCGCCTCGCTGAACGCCTCCGCAATGATTTTGCGCCCGTGCCACTCCTTCTGCGAAAGCATTTGGCGATTAAACCCATGCCCAAACCGGCGCTTGGCCTGTGCCATAACGTTTTCCCAAGTTACCGCAATGGGGACCGATGAGTCCGGCATTTGCGAAATCAACTTCGCGATGCGCTTTGCCAATTCCTCAGTCAAAATTTCCTTGCGACCGACCATGGTTATTCCTCGTCCTCTTCTTCATCGTCACCGGCTTCTGCAGCAGCAGCTTCTGCAGCGATGCGCTTTTGGTCGGCAGTGGGTACGACATTGAGACTGAAAACTGGGTACCTGTGAATGAATTTCTCGTTATCGAGTTTGATCTGATCGCGTCCGCCGTCCTGGTCATCGATGGCCATTTCGAGCTTGGGTGAGGCATGCACTGTTGGGTTGTGGTACTTGATGAACGCCCCGCTTTCGACAGTCGGGTCATCCAGTCGTTTGACATAGCCGGTTGTGACAAATGCTTCCTCCAGACGTGAGGCCAGCAACTTATCGATAATTCGATGTTTGAGTTCGTGGAAGTCATCGATCAAGTGTTTGGCAAATGCCTGCATTGCATCGTGGTTGAGTCCCTGACGTACCAACGCGATCATGTGCGCTGCCAGGGCGTCCTGATCATCTGCAATTTTTCTGTTATGAGTCGTCGCCAGTGTTTCCAGTTGCCGAACAATGGAGGTGAACAGTTCTTTGTCACGTTTGCGCAGTGCATCGTTGGTCGGATCATGGCCTTTGATCACGCCGTTGTTATCGCAGAGAATACAAGAGTTGTAGTTCGTGCATGGAACCGCGTAGTGGCGGTGAACACAGACACCCCAGCGGCTGGGGTAGAGGATGAAAATGCCGCTTGACGTCTTCGCAACTGGGCGGTTCTCCGTTGCTTGCATCACCAGATCCATGTTTGTGACGCTAATACCCGCATTGTGTACCGTGACAATAGCCGTTTTGAGTCCGAACTCAACTTCGAGCTTGCTCGCCTGCTCAAGCCCCGCAGAGAGATCTGCCAATTCGGTCGACAGTGGCATCTTGCTCACGATGGCCAATTCCTCTGGCAGCCGAAGGTCGTATGCCCTCAGTTGTTCAAGGCTAAACCGGTTAGCCCACAAGTTGACCAGAACATCGCTAAGCTTTTCACCATGACGGAGGGCCATAGTTGTCAGCCAGCGGCGGGGGTCATGGGAGTCGATCTCAGCGGTTTGGATCTGGCCGCCAACCGGCATGGTGATTCCTAGCTTTTCAAAGAGTGAAGGCCTAACGCCTTTATCCCCCCAGTATTTCCTCTTGCTGCTTGGCCGTAGCGCAAGTCTAAGCCTTCCGTAACTGAATGAAGTGGGCAAGTAAGGAGTAATTTTTAGGTCAAAAAGCACTAGCATCTTGGCCAAATCGCCTTGAAAATGGTTTGCGGTTGTCGCTTTTCGGCAGGTGATCAGCGCGTTGTGCACATTCTGAAGAAGTAGAGTCTCCACAGCAGACCAGGGAGCATAGTCAATGTTTTTTTGAGTGGGCTTTCCTCCTATCTTTGTCTGTGAATTCTGATTTGCAGCCTTAAATACGGCACCCGCGAGCTGTTTGAAAATTCTGTTGGTATCTCCTGAACTGGCTTGAGAGATCCGTTCACTGTCGTCCAGAAACAGAATTGAAGCGACGTCTCTTCTTGAGAGGTTTTTGCCACGCAGGTGCTCCAAGGCTGGCGGTAAATAGAGTGAGGCTGGGTTTTCCTGATACCACTGAACCAGCATGCGCGAGCGCTCGCCATATTGCTGGATGGTCTTCATTGCAAAATGAAAAAGGTCGACCATGAACAGCAGCGCAGGCTTGGCAGTCCAAGTTGCCCCTTTGGAGCCTTTCATGGTGACCAGCAACATCTGGTGTGCTGATTGAATCTTACTTGACGTACCAGGTTCTTTATGCGCGTAGTCGTCGAGCGTGACATGATCATCGATTGCCATGCACAGAACCTCATTGATCCGACTGGGCGCACACATCAAAATTATCAAAACGGAGAGTCCAACACGGTCTGCAGCGTCTAATCTGGCGTCGTTGTCGAGCAGAGCGGCAATGGCATCGTTGAGCGCCTCAATTTTTCTGTCGATCAGCTCGGCATTGGCAGTCTTAGATTGGTTTCTCTCGCGCTCCGAAATCACCGTAAGGTTTTTCAATACATCCTTTGACACGACATATCCTAGGCGGCCAATGACCCCTTTCGAACTGATAAATTCAAGCTCTGACTGAAGCCTTACTAACGTTGTGCGATAGCGGTTAGCGGATTTTGGGTCATGCTGCACTTTCGAAACAAAGTGTGCCTCAATCTCTTTGCAATGTGTCGCAGAGAGTTCAAAGATGCTCTTTGCATTAGTTCCTTTCAGTGCCCTATATGCTCTGAAATGACTATCTAACTCCTTTGGCCTACCATCCAAAAACTTCTCTGCAACCAAGCAGCGCAAAGTCTTTTGAAAGCTTATGTCCCTGTCCTCAAAGTCGGCAAATGGCTGCGTGAAATGCCAATCTGGTTGCTCGGTTTGATATCGCGTTCTGATTGCCCAGTGCTCCGAATCAAAGTCAATTTTCGGGAATTTTTTGGCCATCGCTGCTCGGCAGTCCAGGAGCCAATCTTCCAGCGCCTTTTCGCGCTGTGCGAGCGTAAATTTGATCGGCGTGTCCATTACGGCACCGCTTGCCCCATTTGCGCCTGGTGAAGATTGCAGGCGGAAATGACAATTTGAATCTCAAACTTCACGCGCGTCCACCGGTCGACCATGACTTTGTAAGGCAGTCCCGCACCGCTGAAATCGTTAATCTCACCCTCAACAATCCTAAGATTGACTTCGTGGTCAGCGTCGAAGCAGGGAATGAATTTGTTGCATCCGTAACAGGTGAACGGCGCATGTTCGCAGCGAATATGCTTGCCACACTCACCCTGGAATACGGATTCACCTGTCCTAATGTCCTCGTTGAATAGGGCTTTGTCGGGTGAATTCACGGGGTCATCCTTGGAGCGAAACTTTCGTATCACCGGAAAATGGGCATCAAAAGCAGGCTTCATGGCCTCGGATAGTTCATGGATGAGTCCGTGAAAGGCGATGT
Organism: uncultured Candidatus Saccharibacteria bacterium; assembly: GCA_964587465.1. GTDB lineage: Bacteria > Patescibacteriota > Saccharimonadia > Saccharimonadales > CAIOMD01 > JBBRSL01. Next base: position 9,825 of record CAZPLH010000015.1, read on the forward strand.
CGACGTATTTTTTGCAAGTGATGTCGGTGGCATGTTTGAGGACCGCTTGAATGGTTCTTGCCGAGCATCCGTGTAGCGCCATCTGAGTACCGATGGTGTGCCGTAGTGCTGTTGATGTCAGCGAAATAGATACGTCCACTACCGTTTTGATTGCGCGGAAGTATTTCAAGACGATTCCGCTGGAGGTCCGATGGAGACCGAAGTTTTCATTGGAAAAATTGCTCGTCCAGGCGGAGTTGTCCTTGTTCAGGCCAGTTGCCGGAAACAATGCCAATTTCTGATGATCGACTTCATCAACAAGGTGCCCGTACTTTTCTATGACATCCATCCGTTGCTTGAGCAGCAGCATGCCAACAGTCGAGGGCAGGTCGTAGTAGATCTTTGTCGGGTTAGCTACTCGCTGCTTGACCGGGTAGATCCAGATACCAAATTTGTCTGTCTCGGAGTTGTGCTTTAGATCGCCAAGGCGGATCTTCCGGTAGCTCTCAGGCCTGACGTAGACTGTAAATGCCAAATTGGCAAAACTGTAGAGGCCAATGCCCATGCTTCCTTCGGAGTACGCCTCGTGGCATCGGGCTAAGATTTCGACACAGGTAGATCTTGTGAGCGCAGTGGTCAAGATGGCGTCAATCGCTTTGCCCGTGACTCCCTTGCCCGGAGAACTTGGAAAGTCGCGAAGCTGCAAACCCTTTGCAAAGACTTTACTTTCGGGTCTTCGTTGGAAAAGTGACCGCAATATCCCCATTGATTCTTTTGCAACATGCTCTTTGATGGTCTGTAATGCCGCGAGAAATTGCCAGTTGATTTGCGTGACCTTGTTTTCGTAGCAGTGATGCTTTTGTATTTTGAGGAATAAGCTACGCCAATATGAGCTCTCGGCTTTAATGGAATTGAGGGCAATGTTGTTCCGACGCTCGATCAAGTCGCTCTTTAACATCAGCAATAGCGGGTCGTCAACGGTCACTCGAAGGTCCGTCCAATCGAAGCGATGGGTCCGAGTTTGGCGTTCTCCTTCTTCGCCATGCTCTTCGCTCATGGTCCAGATCAATGGTTCATCGTCGGGCCACGCGATACTTGTTTTTCCAATTGTCGTGTAGGTCATTTCAGATGTCTCCCCTATCGATCTTTTTCGCTTGTACCCTTGCCGCAACTTCCGCCTCCAAGCTCTCTGCAAAAGCCAGCAGATCCACATTCGCCTGGTCGGCGAGCGCACGCGCTGCATACTTTTGAGGCTGTTTGGAACTGGTAGTCCATCCAAAGCGAGACTTCATTGAATCCAGAGTCGCATCGCTCACTCCCTTGCTCTTGCAGTAATAAACAGCAGCGCTATGTCTGAGAACGTGGCCATAGAAGTCGTACACAGTCTTGTGAGAGAAGTACGGGTCGTCATCGACATTTAACAGCCCCAAGTCCTTTAATCGTTTGCCGAGTTGATTGAACATCGTTGTCACGCTGGATCGATGCTGTATCGCAGTTCCCTGCTCAGTCAAAAACAAGAAACCGTTGCTCCTGTTTGCCAGCGTTTTCGAAAGCGCAGCGTCGCGCTCCCCTTCTATGTAGTCCTTGATTGCCTTTTGCGTAAGGGGCCAAAGCGAAATCATGGTTTCGGAGGCGTTGTTGACCTTGGTTGACGCAGCCATTTTGAGTACCGAGTGACTGGTCTTGGGTCTACCACGTCTTTCACGGTTATCGACGATCATCAAATGCCCAGAGCGCTGTTTGAAGTCTGCAACCTGAATGTTGTTGATGGCGCCCACACGTAAACCTTCTGCGGCCAAAAGTGCCATCGCCCGATCTCGGTACATGGTTCGAGAGGGGGCGCCCGAATTGGTCAGGAACAATTTTTCAGGATGGACATAGAGCGTTCGAATGATTGCTTCATAGTTCTCGCAAGGAAGGCTGCGAATTGCAAGGTGATGGTTCTGCGTTGTCCCACTGATCTTCCCCTTCAGCTTTGAAGCTGTCCTGCGGTAATCCTTATCCAGCAGGCGTCGGATTGATTCGGATCGGATATTTGGGTCAAGAATGACCTCCCTGTATTTCTCTAAGAATGCAGCTATGTCCAGCAGGCGTTTCTGTGCAGTGTTGTGCTGTACTGCGTGAGGGAGCTTCTCTGGTGGCGTCCCAGCTTTGGCACTCAGAATGCTGACCACTTTGCGGTCTGACATTGCCTCGACTTCGGGAAGAGGGCGGTAGCAAAGCCCTGCTAGCTTGTCTGCTTCACCGTCAGTCAGACAACGTCCCTCTAGCGCCCTTTGAGGAAGATCAATTCCACTGGAAACGCAGAACCGATGAAAGATTCGAAGTGCCTGCGCTGTCAACTCCCGGGTGTTGGGATTTGTTTGTTCTGCCGTTAAGTGACGCGATGCGGGAAAGTTGATGGAACCATCATCATTGAGTAGAAGGACATTCCTGCGCGCTTCAATTAGTCTCATTTTGATTCCAATAAGTACCAAAAAGTATAAATAATGAAAGTATATTAATCGGTGTTTAAAAAAATACAAGCGAATCGAGCTTGTATTTCAAAAAATCTCTGTTTGTATTGGCAAGTGTTGATTGCATTACATTTGCTATCTAACTTTCGCCATACCACGCCGTCCGTGTTGTGGTTTCCGGCTTGAGAGCGTACCCATGGCAAGCCGAGCTCCTGGTCGGTAACCGAGACGCGTGGCGCGATGGGTGGCAAATTTGCACTAGTAGTGTTCATGTCGTGGCACCGTCCGAAACCATCTGGCGTTGTCCCACCACGTTGACGGTAGGGTTCAGCATGATCATGCGCGCGCATGTCAAATCCGCTGGGTCCAGCTGGAAGTGCCCTGCCATGAAGACATCAGCCCCCTTGATCTCTTGGTAGAAGGCCAGACCGTGGTGCAACTGTGCAACGTCCTTGAATGGGCGCACTTCGCTGCTGTGTAGCAAAAGGTGCGCCGGCGCCCATCGCACGTCGGTTGTACCGCCGTCGATCTCGTCCAACGACTTCGCTTTCGACGGGAGTTGGTAGGTCGTCAGATCCAGTATCCAATCGGACCCAATGGCTAACCAGGCGTGGTACGCAATGCCAATCTTTCCCTGTGGAACCACGGACTTGGTGCCAGGAAGGTGGGAGATGACATCGCCATCGCCATCGCCAACTCGCCACGCCGCAGCTCCCACCGCAATTCGGCTGAAGACATTCAGATCTTGCAACAGGTGCACGGCCAACGCCGCATGGAGATAGCAGTCAGCTCCGAAGCAGCTGCTGTTGGCAGTTGCCAGTTTGCTAATAGCTGCGCTCACCTTCGCAACTGCGTCCGCAAGCGCTGGAGGTACAGGCGGCTTAGCCTGCATTGTGTTTTGTGTATTCATCGAACGACCTTGAAGAGGCCCCGAGGACAGCCCTGAGGGCTGATGCTCGCCCAGGGCAGTGTGATTGAAGAGTGCTGGAACGCCAGCTCGATTGCGACGTGTGTCGGAATGTGAAGATTATATGCCCCTGCGACTCGAATGCGTGTTTGCGGAGGCATCATGCACTGGCTTTAGCTAGCCCGTGCTTCGGTGCTCTGCAGACTCGCAGGGGGGTGCAGGCGCTAGCTTTGAGAGTGCCCTTGCGCGGTGGTCAGTGGAATGCAATGTACGGTGTTGATGGGCCGGTCCATCCGATTGATCTCACGCATTGGTTGGCGCTGGCGAAACTTGGCCTTGCGGCGCGCGAGCATTTTTTCGAGCTGTGCGATGGCAAGGTCGATGTCCGGGGTGCTCATGGGTTCATCGTTGATTGCAGCGAATGACAGGTTGGCAAGCATTGGTGTTCTCCTGGAAATGTGTGGTCAATTTGACTAGCCCATTGCGCGACTGCTTGATGAAGGCAGGGGGGATCGCTTCGCTGCGAAGCTGCGGGCCTCGCGCGAGGAGATATGGGTGATGGACAACTTCACAGAGTGTTTGCGCATCAACGTTTCCAAATTTCTGAGCACCTGGTTGACGTCACTCACGGGTGCTGGATGCGATGCCGTTTGGGAAAAATTGAAAGTCTTCATTGCGGGTTCTCCAAGGTTGAAATTGAGACATAGCTCTGCCAAGCAGTCTCCCTATGACGGAAGGCTGCTTGGGAGAACGCCGCCCAGATGGGCGGGTTCAACGTGGGTGGGGGTCAACCCTCAGGTAGGGCCGGAACTGTCGCCGAACGCGCCGGCCGGTAGCAACCACGGGTCCATGAAAAATGGCCGGTCGTAGGTGCTGCTCATGGCCAGGTGCATCCATTCGAGTGCCGTGGGGTAGCAAGTTCCGCGATCTGCCTGCTCTTCCACAGACCGGGAACGATGGATCGTCTTGCCGAACTCGCGTTCGTAGTCGGCAATGGCTTTGAAGTTCTCGGGCGCTACCACCTTGATGGTGGCCCACTGGGAAGCACTTCCAAAGATGCAGCACATGCAACTGGCCCTTCCCCAGCCCATGAAGTAGGCAGGGTGTGCAGCTATGCGCCAATGTTTCTTCTGTGCCGTTATTTTTTATTCTTATCATCTGTGAAG
>CAZPLH010000016.1:0-3441 GCA_964587465.1 uncultured Candidatus Saccharibacteria bacterium
GTTATGCAACCGAACGCCGTTGTCGAGTTAAAGTTCAATGTATAACAGATACCGATATTTCACAGACACCGGGTATTGCTGATTATTGACTTTTAAAAAAGCGACTCAGCCCAGTCCGACCTAACTTATACATCGATTCAAGCTTCTCTACAGAACTTTCTTCTTCCAGGTGCACGAATCTTTCTAAATTTTCACCGCTTAAAAAGGCGCTGTCTTGAAGGCGACGGTATAACTGCGAAAGTCGGACTGGACTTGCAAATACTGTTTCTTCAGTAACTTTTGGATTACGCTTTGTGGCGCCTTTATTGGCCAAAGCGAGTGTCAGTTTTGGCCGACCAATGTCCGGAATAACAAGCACCCATGATCTAATGTGTCGACCAGTCTTGTGCGTGGCATCATCGAGCGAAAGGTCTGTAAACTCACTCCAACTAAATGCTTGGCCATCTTTATGGAGCACTGAAATACGGCTAACTTTTAATACTCGACCGTCAACAAATGACCGTGCGTACCCGCTTTTCGAAGTTTCTTCACCAGGCCCGTGCTCATAACTAGGAACTTGAGCATGTCGAGTAATGATATCAGCTGGCGACATTTCGAACATAAAATCAACATATGACTGCATTTGACGCACGTAATATGCGACTTCCTGTGATTCAGGTGTTTGTTCGTGTTCTTTAGACTCTGACATAGCGTTCGTTTTTAGGTAACGCCTATTGTACACCCCTTAGCGTAAAGCAAGCTACTAATGCTTGCCGCGAAACACGCGTAATATGCCACGTAGCGGCTTCTGGGGTTGTTTCTTTGCCGATTCAAGCTCGTTTAATCGTGCGGCTACATCTTCATGCGAAACAAATTCTGGTGAAAATAATTCTTCAAGGATGTCTTCTATGTCACCGGTCGTTAAATGCTTTTCAACAACCTCGCCGTCCATAAATACAACTCTGCGCTTGGCGATACTCCCCTGAAATAAAACCTCTTCACGACGCGTGGATTTATTGTAATTTACTGAGGTGCTCGGCAATACATACTGTAAACGATACATCGTGTGCTCTCTGTCGGCACGAGATTCTTCTTCGAGCAAGTAAAGTACAGACGGGGTGTTTAAGTAGACAGAACGTACGGTATCGGTGCCCCGTGTTTCAGGATCAGCCTGGCCGGGCGCTTCATTGCCATGAGACTCTAAGTCAGATTTGCTACTTTTCAGTAGCTCTAGCTCAGTGAATGGCGACTCTTCAAGCAACCTGCTAAAGTAAGCCGGCACTTCCGTGAGCACTTCTTTTCGATCTTTCACTTCTGCCGGGCTCAGCATAAGCGACTGCCCGCCGGCGACAACAGGCTCAATTGGTTCGGTTTCGTCGAACACTGGCTGTTTTGATCTAAAATTGCCGTCTTTATCTATCATGTTTTTATTTTAAATTTGTGATTACATGGTAGCACTTTATTGCAATTTTGTCAATTCTTGGGCATTAAAAAACCACTCATGCCAGAGTGGTGTTGCGCCCCGGGGGACGCCCTTGCCACTACAGCCACGAAGGCCATAGGGCAAGAGCGTCCCGCCGAGGGATGTCGTTACGAGGCTTACACCTCGACGCGACGACGAGTGAGAACGAGGGACAGCACTCCAGCGAACAGCAGGCCAAACCCCCATCCGAGGAGACGGACGTTCACGCCGGTCTGAGCCAGCGTTGTGGGCGGCGTTGCCGGCGGGTTGTTGACCGTCGGCGGCACCACGGCGGGCGTTGCGCAGTTGGCGGTGAGGGCCTTGCGAGCCAGCACCTTGCCATCCGCACCCTTGACGGTGACGGTGACCTTCTTGTCCTCGACCAGCGGCACCTTGACAGTCTTCACCTGCCCGGCGGGCACGGTGATGACCTTGTGGTACCCAGCCGTCGTGCTGACGTCGAACGACGTCGTCGCGGCGGCCATGTCGTCGGTGTTGGGCTTGGCGCCCTCCACCGTCGAACCGGTGTTGTCGAGCGTCACCAGCGAAGTGCCGGTGCCGTCGACGCACTTGACGTTGGCGATGGTCGCCTTCTGGACGATGACGACCGTAGGCGGCAGTGCGCAGCCCTCGTCCGTGAGGGTCTGCTCGAGCACGTCGTAGGTCTGCTCGCCGTGGTTAGCGGTGACCGTGACGGTGATGGTCCCCGTGAAGGGGAACATCAGCTCGTCGTTCTTGGTAGACGCCACCATCGTCGTGAAGGTCCGACCATCGCTGGTCTTGGTCACGAACTCCACCTCGTCGCTGCTCATGCCGTTGTCCAGCAGGACAACCGCGCTGGCCTGCCCGATCTCGCAGATCGTGCTGGCCGTGGCCTTGGGCATGATGACGTCCTGCGGCCCACAGTACGACGGGTCGTCGTGGTTGTAGGTCTTGGGACCCTTGCTGATGTTGTGCAGGAACGGCGGCTCGTAGGGCTTGTTCGGCCCGTAGAGCTTGCTCGGCGGGTTCGGCTTGGTGCCGTACCCGTAGTACAGATCGCGCTGACCGCATACGTCGGGGGCGACGATGGTCACGGTGCCAGGCTCCTGGATGGAGGCCTCGGTCATGCCCTGCAGGCTCTGGGGCCACTGCCCCGTCGTCTGCGGCGTGATGTAGTTCCATCCGGCGTAGCCGAGGTTGAGCTCCTTGCAGAGCTTCTTGGTCAGGGTGACCACGGTGGTCGTCTTGCTCTTGTTGGCGTGGCTGAGTACCTGGGTGCTCGGGTCCACGCAGTCGACCGTGCTGGCGTTGGCCGCCGTCACCGAAGTGAACAGCGAAGCCAGCAGGACCAGCGGGGCGAAGAGGAAGATCGCCACGGTGCGCTTGATGCGCTTCATGTTCTTCTCGTTTCTCTCGTCTGATTGTGAATCCTCCCCTAACAGGGGTGGTGGAGGTATGGGACCTCCGCGCCGTCGTTATACTCACACTATAACGAAGGAATACATATTATAGCACGAAATAGCCTATTTTGTCAATATCTGGCATAAAAAATACCCCTGTATATTGGGGCTTATAATTCACAAATAGGTTGGGTGCCTGGGGGTGTAGATGAAGGCCGCGCTTGCGCTGCGACACATCACTACACCCCCAGGGTTGCACACCCTACGTCACCCTGCTCTTGCGGACTACCGCGACCTGAAGACGATGCTTCGGGCACCAGAGGCGTACCCCGCCTTCACGGTCCTGACCACGATGGCGTACTTGGTTCCCCTGGCGTACTTGGTGGGGACCCTGAGCTTCGTACCGGTGACACACCGGAACGTCACCCCGATCTTCACGTACTTGGTACCCGAGTACCGGTAGAACGTGCAGGTGTAGCCCGTGGGAACGGGAGTCCACCTGCCGACATAGATACTCACGTACCTGCCCCGAACCGGCGTACCGACGATCTTGGGGTAGTACGTACCGACGATCTTGGGCGCGAGGCCCAGTGCCACGACAGCGCTGGCTGCGCTGAT
>CAZPLH010000016.1:3541-6023 GCA_964587465.1 uncultured Candidatus Saccharibacteria bacterium
TACCGACGATCTTGGGCGCGAGGCCCAGTGCCACGACAGCGCTGGCTGCGCTGATGGAAGTGGTACTACCAGCCGAGTTGGAGGCCGTGACCACCAGCGACAGGCGCGTGCGGTAGTCGAGGTAGGTCGGCACGTAGGTGCACTTGTTGGCACCGACGATACCTACCGAATTCCTCAGCCAGGCACAGGTGTAGCTCGTCGCGCCCGAGAAGACGAACGCCCCCTTGACGGGAACCCCGACACGGAAGGACGTCGCCACCAGCTTGGTGGAGGTGACGACCTGCGGCAGAAGCGTCGCAGCGTACGACACCATGTCGGACCTACCCAGCTCCAGGTCACCGAAGACCGGAAGGAGGACCAGGTAGTACTGCGTGACCCCACTGGGCAACGGCAGGATGGAGTAGTCGAACGTGGCCGACTCTCCGGGAAGAAGCGGGAACGAAGTCGCTCCCGGGTCGGGCGTCTGGGTGACGTCGGACCCGTTGCTGGCGAATGCGAACAGGACACCGTTGATGCTGGTGTCGCTGACGTTCGTGATGGTTGCCGAACCAGTCGTCTCAGCCGTCGGCTTAGCGACGATGGTCACGGCACTTCCCGCTGCGCTTGCAGGCGCGACGGCCACGAGGGCCGAAGACGCCAGGAGCCCGACAGTCGCGATGACTGCCAAAGCTCCTCTGGTAAACATGTTCACTGTTCCCCCTTAAGGGCGGGTGGTGGGTGTGCTTTCAAGGTACATCCGTACAACAAGGTCGGTCGCCCAACACTTGCTTTAGAACGTGCGCGAATTATACCATTTTAATCTGTAAAAGTAAAGCTCTACCGATTTGGCTTAAGTAAATAGAACCGCTCGCGGTTCCCTTTTGCGCCCGCAACATCAGAATCAGCTTTATCGAGCACGGTAAAGTATTGTCTTACCCATAGTTCAAAGTCTTTCATAATCTCGCGCCGCACGGCGTCGTTTTTAATAACACCTTTGTGTTTGGTAGATGCACCGGCTTCAAACTGCGGCTTAAGCATAGCTACTACTAATGTTTTTGGACCACTTATGCCTGCAATGTGCGGTAAAATTTCACGCAAGCTTATAAAGCTCACATCCATAACAACCATGTCCGGCAGCTGCTCGGGCACGAAGTTACGAATATCAGTCTTTTCGTGCAGTTCAATTTTTTGATTACCATGCAAACTTGGGTGCAATTGGTCGGTTCCGACATCTACTGCATACACTTTTTTTGCCCCGTTTTGAAGCGCATAGTCAGTAAAGCCACCCGTACTACTGCCTACATCTAACACTACCTTGTCTTTGAACTTTAGGCGCAACGTTTCGGCCACGCTGGCCAGCTTTAGGCCTGCGCGACCCACATACTTTTTCCCCTGTATGTTGGTAATCTTAGCGTCTTCACGAACAAAATAACCTGGTTTAGTAATAACCGCACCATCAACCGTTATGTAGCCAAGTTTAATGTAGTTTTCAGCCTGGCTGCGTGTTTCAGCTAGCCCAATTTTGTGTACAAAATAATCGAGCCTAAGCTTATTCATCGCTACTCATTGTTCCGAGTATCCCAATATTTGCCATATCGGCGACTTGCCGAGCACGGCTAGCTATTTCGGCCCTATCAGCGCTTGTTAGCGGCTCTAAAATTGAGCGCGCCGGTGCTATGTATCCGTCGTGCGGGAGGCCTATTTCTGCAACAATTGCTGGATTATGTATTCTGTCGGTCATCTTTTCCTCTTCTATTATTTGGTGTTAGTTAGCGGTAATGTTTCGGCTGCCGCCCACCTGTAAACTGCTTTTGCAAGTTTTCGCGATCGGGCGGCGTCTTTGGTAAATATTGTAAGGCTTTTAAGTGCTACATGCTCACCTTTGTTGAACTCCCGTAGGCGGCTACTGGTTACATGCGGGCTCCACCGAAGCCCCGTGTACGCGTCGTCGTGATTATCGCCAAGCTCATGAGCTAAAACGTACACACCAGCATGAATATCAAAGCCCTTAATAACATTAAACGTAGGCGTAGCGACATCAAGCAATCGTACCGGTGTATCGTTATGTTCACCATACAATACGGTACTTCCACCGACAATTTGCGGAGCGATCGTTTCAGAAATTATTTCGTGCATACCCGCATCGAAAGCCGGCCAATTTTCTACTGGTAAGTCAAACCACGGGTACACGGTAAGATGTGCCGGGATACGCTCGTAGGCCGTGCCACGACGAACATCATCAAGAGTCGCCGCTACCATAAGACGTTCACTCGCGGCCACAGTTTTAGTCCTTTTTTCTTTCGCGGTAGGCGCCAGATTCGGTGTCTACCGAAATGACGTCACCTTGTTTTATAAATGCAGGTACTTTTATAACAATGCCTGTTTCGAGCGTAGCATCTTTAAGGACGCTACTGGTAGTGTCGCCTTTGGTTACATTTTCAGTGTAGGTAACTTCCAAAAATACGTTCTTAGGAAGTTCTATGTTAATCACCCGACCATCGAA
>CAZPLH010000016.1:6123-13281 GCA_964587465.1 uncultured Candidatus Saccharibacteria bacterium
TGAAAAATAGTACCTTTTTTTAAATCTGTTATGCCAAATGCCATGGTTTCTCCGATGTTAATTTATAGGTAAAAAGTTGTAGGCTCGGCGAACGAGCCTACTGCTCAAAACCTAGTTTGATGCAATAAATGGAAGTAGCGCAATGTGACGTGCACGCTTGATAGCTTTTGCAAGTCGGCGCTGTTGCATTTCGGTAAGGCCCGTTCGCTTACGAACTTCGATTTGGCCAAACTGGTTTACGTAGCGCTGTAGAGTTTTGACATCTTTGTAGTCAAAATATACCGAGCCGGTAACTGGTTTTCGCTTAGTTTTTGCCATTAAAATATCTCCTTGGTTCCTTAGAATGGAATTTCGCTTAAGTCAATTGGTTCGTCGCTAATATCTTCGATTGCGACATCTTTTTTCGGTGCCGGCGCGCTGTCGTTGCCTGCCGGAGCAGAACCAGAGTCGCCACCTTCACCACGGCCACCCAAAAAGGTAACGTCTTGTGCAACAACTTCAACCTTGCTGCGCTTTTGGCCGTCTTGTTCCCACGCACGGCTTTGCAAGCGACCGCTTACAAGTACGGGGCGACCTTTTGTTACATATTGGCTAACACGCTCGCCTAGTGGGCCCCACGCCGTTACGTCAACGTAATCAGTTGCTTCTTGCCAGTTGCCGTCTGCACCTTTGTAGCTGCGGTTGAGTGCAAGGCTAAAGCTGCAAACACTTTGGCCGTTTGGCGTTGTGCGTAGTTCTGGGTCTCGGGTTAGATTTCCCATTAGTGTTACTTGGTTAAAACTTCGTGCCATGTTCTTGTTCTCCGTTAAATGTCTTGTGGGGGCCTATTCTTCTGTTGTTTCTGTTGCTTTAGCAGCTTCACGGCTGGCGTTCTTTTTGGCACGCTCTGCCTTAAAGGCTTCCGCCTTTTCAATAGCTACCGTGTCTGGCTTGGTAATCAAAAATCGGATTACTTCGTCAGTAATGTTAAGGGTTACTTCAACCTTTGCAAGGTTTTGGCCTGGCAAATCAACTGTATAAAAAACGTATACGGCATGGTCGTGCCCCTTAATTGGGTAGGCGAGCTTGCGCTTGCCCCAGTTGTCTTCTGCGGTGATTTTACCACCGTTGTCGGTTACAATTTTTGCAACCTTAGCAGCAGACTTTTCTAGATCTATTTCTAGATCAGGGTGATACAAAACAGCTATTTCGTAGCTATTCATAGAGAGAATTCCTTCCTCTGGTTAATGCCTACGCGCCCTAATGGCCGTAAGCAGAAGTTAATAATAGCTATATTATAGCCTAATTACATCTGTTAAGCAAGGTCTAGCGAGTGAGGTATTCGTCGCGAGGGTCGTCGGTAACTTCAATGTGAGTTGCACCGTCTTCGTCACTGCCAAAGACATCGTTCATGCTGCTAACCAGCACGTCACGTGGACGCTGGCCGTCTGCAGGGCCAATGATGCCCTTTTCTTCCATAATGTCCATAATGCGGCTGGCGCGGCCGTAGCCAATGCGTAAACGGCGCTGTAGCAAGCTGGTGCTCGCTTTTTGGTTTTCTACCACGACGCGCACGGCGTCTTCCCACATATCATCATCGGCATCATCGCCACCGCTGTGCTCAACTACAATGCCGCCACGCCCGTTTAGCACCACTGGCATACTCACTACTTCATCATCGTATTGTGGGCCACGTTGTTCGCGCAAGAAATCGGTTACCCGTAGGGTTTCTTCATCGCTAATGTATGCCGCCTGAACACGCTTTGGTTTACCCATAGCAGGTGTAAGCAGCAACATGTCACCCATGCCCAACAGCTTTTCGGAACCAGGCTGGTCAATAATAATGCGTGATTCAATTTGGTTACTTACCGTAAATGAAATCTTGGCTGGCACGTTCGCCTTAATGAGCCCCGTAATAACGTCAACACGCGGGCTCTGCGTTGCAAGCACCAGGTGAATACCAGCCGCACGGGCTTTTTGTGCCAAGCGCACAATAAGCGATTCAACGTCTTTGGCGGCCATCATCATAAGGTCGGCAAGCTCATCAATAACAATCACAATGTACGGCATACTTTCGGTGTCGCTGAGCGCGTTGTACTCGCCAATGTTACGCTTTTTTGCGCCACTAAAGGTTTTAAGACGGCGCTCCATTTCTGCAACTGCCCACTTAAGCGCACTAATACATTTTTCTGGTTCGGTAATAACTGGTGTCAGTAGATGCGGAATATCGTTATATGGTGTAAGTTCCACCTGCTTTGGGTCAACCAAAATAAGGCGCATATCGCTTGGGCTGTTTCGGTACAACAAGCTCGTAAGCAAAGTGTTAATCATGACCGACTTACCCGAGTTCGTCTGACCCGCAACCAGCATGTGAGGCATTTTATCGAGTGCCGCAACAACCGGGTCACCCGAAATATCTTTACCTATGGCAAAGCCTAGCGTAGAACCCATGCCGGTCCATTCTTTACTATTCAAAATACCGGCTAGGCGAACGGTTGCAGACTTAAGGTTTGGCACCTCGACACCAACGGCACGCTTACCAGGAATCGGCGCTTCAATACGAATAGACTCTGCCGCTAAATCGAGTGCAATGTTGTCGGCAAGGCCAGCAATTTTGTTCATCTTTACACCTGCTGGTGGCTTAAGGGTGTACTGGGTCACGCGTGGGCCAACATTTGCGCCTTCCATTTCAACGTCAATGTTAAAGTTCGCGAGCGTGTCTTTAATCATGTCGGCGTTTTCTTTAATGTCCCCTGGGTCTGCTTTGTCTTGTTTTTGATCAAGCAAATCGACACTTGGGAACTTCCAATCAACATCGGTGGCAGAGGTTAATGCGGCGTGGTCTTCGGTTGCGGTAAGTTTGCTTGCAGTGTTCTTTATAGTTGCTGTTTTAGCCGCTTTTTCAGCAGCAGTGTGATGTTCGATTGGCACGCCTTCGTGGAGTTGGAATCCAGCGTCTTCTGCACCTTTAGCCTTTAATGCTTTTAGGTCAGTATCGGGGTTTTTAGGCTCGCGCTCGAACAGGCGCATAAATTTTTTCGCCATACTTTTTGGCGATACGCCGAACATAAACATGAAGGCTATCCAACCAAGCACAAAGAAGCTAATAAATGCCGTGGTTTGGCTTAAGAACATCAGACTAAAACTGCGTAGCCCGTTACCTATTTGGCCACCATACTGCCCTGACTTGGCAAAATCTGCCGCGTTAGACGAATCGAGCACGACGTGCAACATACCGGCAAGCATTGCCAAAAATATAAGGCTACTTATAAGCTTGCTAAACGGAATTTGGTACTCTTCGTGCTTAAACTTATGGACGGCCAAAAATATAAGTACGAATGGCACTAAAAAGGCTGCATAGCCAACAAACCAGGCGCTAAGTTTAAAAAGCTGTACCGGGAATACCCCGCCCAAGCCAAAGCCGCCAATAAGAATAAACAGTGCAATAACAATCAGCACAAATGCCGAAACCTGGCGCCAGAAAAAACTGCCCGTTTTTAGCTCGGGTGATTCACTCTGTACTTTCTTTTTCTTGGTAGACTTTTTCTTCTTTGCCATATCTGTTTTATTTTACACTACTCGCCTTTTTACAGTTAGTAGCTATAGTACTCACATACTATAGCATACTAATGTAAATTTGTCTACAGTTTAATCTGTTCGAGCGTCTTGATTAAGCAGCTGCTGGCGGAGCTGCGCAAAGCGGCGAGCTTGGCTAATTGCTTCTTCTTGTGGGTCTTTTTCGGCCTGTGCAGGCGCTTCGCCGTTCGTACCATTTGGCGTCGGAGCACCACCCTTTCCAATGACATTTACCACTGGAATAATAATTGGGCTGCGCTGCGTTTTATCGTACAAGAAGTGTGTAACATGTTCACGAATTTCTTGCTTAAAGCGGTCGAGGTCGATGCGCTTAAAGCGTTGCTGTACGGCACGTCGTAGTTCGGCGCGGAGTTCGTTCATAAGCTCTTCGTTATCGCGCATGTATATGAAACCACGGCTAATGATGTCTGGGCTGGTAAGCGCCTGGCCAGTTTTGCGGTCTACGGTTAGAACTACCGTTACCAAACCGTCTTGACTCATCATAATACGGTCTTTAACCACTACATTACTGACAATGGCGCCTGTTTGGTCAACCAAAACAGTACCGTGCGGTACTTGGCCGGCGAGTTCCATTTTGTCACCGGTAAAGGTTACGACGTCGCCGTTTTCAACGTTTAATGTGTTTTTACGTGGAATACCTTCTTGTACTGCAAGTTCAATATGATACTTCTTAGCAGTGTAGTCACCGTAAATTGGTACAAAGAACTTTGGCTTGGTCATGTTAATCATGTCCTTATATTCTTCGGCACTGGCGTGGCCAGAAACGTGCAGAGGGCCTACACCGTCTACTTCACGAGTTTCGTGTCGGTACACGTGTACGCCCTTTTTAAAGAGGTCGTCGACCATAGAACGAATGTTCGCATCGTTTCCACTGTAAGGAATAGGTGTTGAACTCAGAACTACGGTGTCTTGTGGCTTCATTTTAATGTGGCGGTGGTCACCAGTACTCATACGTACAAGGGCAGCACTTGGCTCGCCCTGGCTACCCGTACAGACCACTACAACCTTATCGTCGGGTAGTGTGTTGGCACTGTTAATAGGAATAAACGTACCTTTTGGAATCTTTACGAATCCATGGCGCACAGCCATTTCAAGCGTACTCACCATGCTACGGCCGTCAATCGCAATCTTACGGTTATGGTGCACTGCAGCGTTAATAATCATTTGGATACGGTTAATGTTGGTCGAGAACAAACCAATAAATACACGGCCTGGGGCGTTATCGAGAATGTCGATAAAGCTCTGCTCGATTGAGCTTTCACTTGGTGTGCGGCCAGGACGTTCTGGCGTTGTACTTTCACTAAGGAGTACCAATACGCCCTCGTCGCCAAGTTGCTTTAGGCGTTCAATGTCGGTGCGTTCGTGGTCGAGTGGGTCTGGGTCGAGCCTAAAGTCACCGGTGTTAATGACACGGCCAACTGGCGTGTCGACAACCACGACGGTGCTTCCTGGAATAGAGTGCGTTACACGTACGAGTTCTATAAAGAATTCGCCAATCTTAAGGCGTTCGTGCGTGTTTTCGTTCATCATTACGGTCTTAAGCTCAAATCCTTCAGGCATTGGTAGGCCAAAGTTTTCGAAAATTTCTTCGACACGGCCAATAGTAAATTTACTACCGTAAATTGGTGCCGGAATGTTTGGCACAATGTGCGGCAATCCACCAATGTGGTCAAGGTGACCGTGAGTGATCACATACGCACGTAGCTTGTGCTTGATGCTTTCTAGGTAAGTTGTGTCGGCAATACCATAGTTAATACCCGGCAAATCAACACCTAGGTCGTTACCCGCATCAATGACGATTGCGTCGTTCTTATATTCAATAAGCATCATGTTCTTTGAGCCACCACCATCGAGGCCGCCAAGACCAATAATCTTTAGTCGGGCACTGTCATCAATTAAATTGGCTCGTTTTTCGAGTTTTGTAGCTGAAGCATCAAGGTACTCGTTAGCAAGCTTGTTTGCCATTTCGCTATTGCGCTTTTGGGCGCGAATAGCCGCCCCGCGCGAAACACTGCGTGGTGCAATTGACGGGTTTTGGTTGCCGCCATTTTGTTTGTTGTTTGGGCGCGGTCCTTTTTGAGGTGCGCGCTTTTTCGGTTGTTCGTTCATAGTTAGTTAGTCCTTTAATTTCCTTTTCTAATTAATTGGAGGGTTGCGGGTATGTTCTGAAAGTCCTCTACAAGCGTCTGGCGCAAGCCACCGTTATACAGTGCTGCAGCCGGATGAAAGAGTGGTAAAAATACCCATTTCCCTTTGCGTTTTGGTTCTCCGTGAACCTCGCTAATTTGTAATCCTGGTAAAAAACAGTTCATAGAGTGCCGGCCTAATGTCACTACCAAAAGTGGTTCGATGACATCGAGCTGGCGCTCTAAAAACGGTAAAAAATCTGCCTTTTCAGTGGGGAGCGGGTCGCGATTTTTTGGTGGACGGTATTTTACAATGTTCGTAATGTATACCTGCTCGCGGCGCATATGTATGCTCGCCAGCATTTCGTTCAAAAACTTTCCGCTCGCTCCAACAAATGGGACACCTTGCTCGTCCTCTTTTTTGCCGGGCGCTTCGCCAATGAATACTATGTCGGCATTGGGGTTGCCTTCCCCAAACACCAGGTTCGTGGCCGCTAAGGCCAAATCTGGGCAGATATCTTGTTCAAGGATATCTGCCTTAATCTGATCTAAGCGTTGCTGTTTTGTGCTCATAGGTACGTGAGCAGCACGGCTCTTATTGCTTTACTGCTTTCATGCTGAGCTGTAAACGACCACGGTCGTCTATAGCTACCAATTTAACGGTTACTTCTTGCCCTTCACTTACAACATCACTTGGGTGCTCTACGCGTTTGTCGTCCATTTCGCTGACGTGCACCATGCCATCAGTGCCCGGCATAATGTTCACGAATGCGCCAAAGTCCATAATCTTCACCACTTTACCAGTGTAAATCTTGCCAACTTCTGGCTCTTGGGTAAGGCTTTCAATCCACTTAATCGTTGCGTCGATGCTGCTCTTGTCAGGGCTGGCAATAAACACGGTTCCATCATCTTTGATGTCAATGTCTGCACCCGTTTCGGCAATAATCTTGTTGATTGTCTCGCCGCCCTTACCAATAACGTCGCGAATCTTGTCGGGGTTAATGGTAATAGAAATTACCTGTGGTGCGTATGGGCTTAGTTCGGCGCGCGGTTCGCTTATGGTGGTCATCATGTGATCCAAAATAAAGGCGCGACCATCTTTACCCTGCATAAGTGCAGCCTTAAGTACGTCTGGCGAAAGTCCATGCACCTTCATGTCCATTTGCAGTGCGGTAATACCCTTTTCAGTACCAGTCACCTTAAAGTCCATGTCGCCCGCAAAGTCTTCGGCGTCAGCAATGTCACTTAAAATGTATGGCTTGCCGTCTTCAATCATAAGTCCCATGGCAATACCGCTTACCGGGCGCTTGAGTGGCACACCAGCATCCAAAAGTGCGAGTGTGCTGCTACACGTAGCGGCCATGCTAGTACTTCCGTTTTGGCTCATAATTTCGGTAACGGTACGGATGGTGTACGGAAACTCTACTTCATCAGGCAAAACAGCGGTTAACGCACG
>CAZPLH010000017.1:0-12673 GCA_964587465.1 uncultured Candidatus Saccharibacteria bacterium
CAACTATGGCCCTTACCATTTTCCAGAGAAGTTAATCCCATTAGTGATTTTGAATGCCTTAGCAGGTAAACCGTTGCCGATTTATGGTGATGGTCAACAAATTCGTGATTGGCTCTATGTCAAAGACCATTGCAGTGCGATTCGTCGTGTTTTGGATGCTGGGATGTTGGGTGAAACCTACAATGTCGGTGGTTGGAACGAAAAAACGAATCTTGAGGTTGTACATACTATTTGCCGTTTATTGGATGAGCTTCAGCCAAAACAACAGGGAACATATGCAGAGCAAATTACGTTTGTGCAAGATCGACTAGGCCATGACCGTCGTTATGCTATTGATGCGCGTAAATTAGAGCGCGAATTAGGTTGGAAGCCCGCTGAAACATTCGAGTCAGGTATTCGCAAAAC
This sequence comes from uncultured Candidatus Saccharibacteria bacterium, assembly GCA_964587465.1. Lineage (GTDB taxonomy): Bacteria > Patescibacteriota > Saccharimonadia > Saccharimonadales > CAIOMD01 > JBBRSL01. Next base: position 406 of record CAZPLH010000017.1, read on the forward strand.
GGTTGAGTGGTATTTAAGCAATCCTGAATGGATCAGTAACGTCACCACAGGTGCGTACCGTGCATGGGTAAGTCAACAGTACGGAGCTTAGTCATGAGTCGTATTTTATTGACGGGTGTGAATGGTCAAGTGGGCTTTGAGTTGCAACAAACCCTTGCGCCGCTAGGTGAGGTTATTGCGCTGACACGTCAAGAAATGGACTTGGCCGATTCTGCAAGTATCATGACGGCATTAAATCAATATCAACCGACGATTATTGTCAATCCCGCAGCCTATACAGCAGTTGATAAAGCAGAAACCGATATAGAGCAGGCAATGGCGATCAATGCTCATGCCCCTAAAGTCTTGGCTGAGTGGGCCGCTCAACATAAAGCCTTGTTGGTTCATTACTCAACCGATTATGTATTTGATGGGCGTAAAGAAACGGCCTATGTTGAGAGTGATATTGCTAACCCACAATCGGTTTATGGGCGAAGTAAATGGTTGGGCGAGGAGGCGATTCGTACGGCGACACCTCATCATCTCATTTTACGTACCAGTTGGGTTTTTGGCGCACATGGGAATAATTTTCTAAAAACTATTTTACGTTTGGCGAAAGAGCGCGATAGTTTAAACATTGTTGCTGATCAATTTGGTGCGCCAACATCTGCGGCATTAATAGCGAGTATTAGTGCGCAAATTTTACAGCGTTATATCGTGTCAATTCACAACTTCGACTATGGCACGTATCATCTCTGCGCTAGCGGTGAAACAACGTGGTGTGATTATACCCGTTTTGTGGTGCAACAAGCGGAGAGCCAATCAATAACGCTTAAATTGCTACCTTCCGCTATTCAGCCTATTCCAACTTCTGCCTACCCATTGCCAGCGCCTCGTCCTACTAATTCACGGTTAGATTGTAGTAAGCTGACGAGCTGTTTTGGTTTGTCTATGCCTCATTGGCAGCAAGGCGTGACGGATGTCATGGCGCAGCTATAGGCTGTTTTTACTGGATTTTTATAGGAAGATTAAATCATGCAACGTAAAGGTATTATTTTGGCAGGTGGCTCTGGTACTCGTCTTTATCCCGCAACATTGGCCGTGAGTAAACAGTTGTTGCCAATTTACGATAAACCCATGATTTATTATCCATTGGCAACTTTAATGTTGGCGGGTATTAAAGAGGTTTTAATTATTTCCACCCCTCAAGATACGCCACGTTTTGAGCAGTTACTCGGTGATGGTAGTCAATGGGGAATGAAGCTGGAATATATTGTTCAACCCAGCCCTGATGGTTTAGCGCAAGCTTTCATTTTGGGTGAGACGTTTCTTGCGGGTGCGCCCAGCGCGTTAGTGTTGGGTGATAATATATTTTATGGCCACGATTTTACTCAGCTATTGAAAGATGCCTGCAATAAAGAACAAGGGGCAACAGTCTTTGCTTATCATGTGCAAGATCCTCAACGTTATGGTGTTGTTGAGTTTGATGTTGAAGGTAAAGCGATTAGCCTTGAAGAAAAACCAACACAGCCAAAGTCAAACTACGCAGTGACAGGTTTATATTTTTATGATGCCCAAGTCGTTGAAATAGCAAAGTCTATTAAGCCCTCGCATCGAGGTGAGCTGGAAATAACCGATGTGAATGCGGTGTATTTACAAGCGGCGCAGCTAGATGTGCAAACGATGGGGCGCGGTTATGCTTGGTTAGATACAGGTACTCATGAGTCAATGTTAGAGGCTAGTCAATACATTGCGACGATTGAAACGCGTCAAGGCTTAAAAGTTGCTTGTCCTGAAGAAATCGCGTTTCGCTCTGGATGGATTAATGCCGAGCAATTAGCCAAGCTGGCAGAGCCATTAAAGAAAAATGCTTATGGCCAATATCTATTATCTATCCTTAAAGAACGAGTATTTTAAATCGTGAAGATTATTGATACGGCTATTCCTGATGTCAAAATTATAGAGCCTGCGGTATTTGGCGATGAACGTGGTTTCTTTTTTGAAAGTTTTAATCAGGCTAAATTTGAAGCAGCGATTGGTTATGCTGTCAATTTTGTGCAGGATAACCATTCACGCTCAGTTAAGGGGGTATTGAGAGGTTTACATTATCAATTACCGCCTCATGCTCAAGCCAAGTTAGTACGTTGTACGTTGGGTGAAGTATTTGATGTTGCTGTCGATATTCGTCAAAGTTCCCCGACATTTGGTCAATGGGTGGGTGTGCATTTGTCCGCAGAAAGCAAACGTCAATTGTGGATTCCTGAAGGCTTTGCTCATGGTTTTGTGACGTTGTCAGATACGGCAGAGTTTTTGTACAAAACGACCAACTATTACGCACCCCAAAGCGATGCCTCTATTAGTTGGAATGATACAGATATTGGCATTGTGTGGCCGATACAAGAAGTTCCGCAACTTTCTACTAAAGACCAACAAGCAAAATTGTTTAAGCAAGCTGAGGTATTTGAGTGAATCCTCATGCCGCACAGCCGACTTCGTTTTTGGCCTTAATACGTAGTTTATTACAGCATCGTCAGTTAATCTTGCAAATGATTAAGCGTGAAGTTATAGGCCGTTATCAAGGCTCAGTGATGGGATTGGCTTGGTCGTTTTTGAATCCTATAGTGATGTTGGCAGTATATACCTTTGTTTTTTCGGTAGTATTTAAGTCGCGGTGGGGTGTAGGCGGAGACGAAAGTAAAACGCAGTTTGCTGTGGTGTTGTTTGTTGGCATGATTGTGCATGGACTATTTGCAGAGGTGCTGAATCGCGCACCCAGCTTAATTTTATCAAACGTCAACTATGTCAAAAGAGTTGTTTTTCCGTTAGAAATCCTGCCTGTTATTACAATGGGAGCTGCGTTATTCCATAGCTTGATTAGCCTACTCGTATTGATGGGCGCATTTGTTATTTTTAATGGCTATTTGCACTGGACAGTCATTTTTATTCCCTTTGTATTGTTGCCTTTTATTGTTTTAACGTTGGGTCTTGCATGGATGTTGGCTTCTCTGGGAGTGTTTGTGCGAGACATAGGACAAACCATAGGTATAGTTGTTACTGTGATGATGTTTTTATCTCCAGTTTTTTATCCTGTAACAGCACTTCCTGAAGAGTTTAGATCTTTGTTAATGGCTAATCCGCTCACATTTATAATTGAACAATCCCGGGATGTTGTGATTTGGGGGCATCTCCCTGACTTTGTTGGAGTTGCACTTTATACCATTGAGTCTTGTGTGGTGGCATGGCTTGGTTTTGCATGGTTTCAAAAAACACGAAAGGGGTTTGCGGATGTCCTTTGAAATACAGCAAGAAGTCGCTATTCGTGTTAGCAACCTAAGTAAATGCTATCAAATCTATGACAACCCCAATGATCGCTTAAAGCAGTTTGTTGTGCCTAAGGTATTAAGCATTGTAGGGCAGCATTCAAAGCCCTATTTTCGTGAGTTTTGGGCGTTAAAAGATATTTCCTTTGAAATTAAAAAAGGTGAAACCGTCGGTATTATCGGTCGTAATGGCTCTGGCAAATCGACGCTATTACAAATGATTTGCGGCACATTACATCCAACAGCGGGTGATATAGAAGTCAATGGACGAGTAGCGGCTTTATTAGAATTAGGCTCTGGTTTTAATCCTGAGTTTACAGGCCGCGAAAATGTTTATTTAAATGCAGGTGTGCTTGGCTTAAGCAATGAACAGACACAAGCGCGATTTTCTGACATAGAAGCCTTCGCTGATATTGGTGATTTTATTGATCAAGCGGTTAAAACCTATTCGAGTGGTATGACACTAAGGTTGGCTTTTGCAGTGATTGCCCATGTGGACGCGGATATTTTAGTGGTTGACGAGGCATTAGCGGTTGGTGATGCAATCTTTACTCAAAAATGTATGCGTTACATTCGTGCATTTCAAGAGCGGGGAACATTATTGTTTGTTAGTCATGATATGGGTTCTGTTTTAAACCTCTGTAAGTCGGCAATTTGGCTGAGTCATGGTGTGCTACGTTTAATTGGTGAGTCTAAAGCCATAGCAGAAAACTATCTGCAATATACGCAACAAGAAATTTATAGTGACCAAGCTAAATTTACAACGATTGAAAATAAAATAATGCCCGAAGCAACGGCGGAAATAGTTGAGGCGGCGCAGAGTGCTGTCAATTATGGCTCTCAATTTACGATTGTCAGTAATTTAAGTGCCGCGAATGGTTGGCGTACAGGTGGTGCGGAGATATTAGCAGTTACCCTTGAAAACATGGACTCAAGTCAAGAAGTGGCTTTTCTAGGTGGTGAGCGCGTTAAATTAATGATTAGAGCCAAGGCGAACAAAGACATAGATCAACCTATTCTAGGGTTTTTATTAAAGGATCGTTTAGGCCAAGATTTATTTGGTGAAAATACATTGCCGTTTACAGATGTGAATCCTCGTTTAGTCACTGCGGGGAGCGAGTTTACAGGCGAGTTTGTTTTTAATTTACCGATGCTACCTAATGGACAATATGCTGTCATGGCTTCTGTTGCTGAGGGTAGTCTTCATAGTAATGTACAGCACCATTGGCTGCACAATGCTTTAATTGTTAATGTGTCTTCTAGTAAAGTACGTTGGGGATTGGTAGGGATTCAATTTGTTAAAGTAAATCTTGAGTGTGCAATATGAAGACATTGAATTCTCTCTATGTTAATCATCAAGGTAAGGTGTCTGATAAATGGGCAAATTACCTTGAAGCCTATAATCAACACTTTCTTTCCTATAAAAACAAACCCATACGGTTATTGGAAATTGGCATTCAAAATGGCGGTTCTTTAGAGATTTGGAGTCAGTATTTTGAACAAGCAGAGGCATTAGTCGGTTGTGATATTAATCCTGATTGTATCAAGCTTAAATATGATGATGCACGCATTGCTGTCGTAGTTGCTGATGCTAATTTAGATAATGCGGAAAGAGACATTATCTTGCATTCATCATCATTTGATATTGTGATTGATGATGGTTCACATCACTCGGGTGACATTGTACGCACTTTTGCAAGATATTTTAAGCATCTTAACGAAGACGGTTTATTTGTGGCTGAGGATTTGCATTGCAGTTATTGGGCAGAGTTTGATGGGGGGTGTTATGACCCTTACTCATCGTTGTCATTTTTTAAAAAATTGGTGGATATTACCAATTTTGAACATTGGAGTGATGGGGTTTCACGGGTTCAGTTTTTGGACGGGTTTTCAAAGAAATATAGTGTTGAATTTTCAGAAGAATTATTAAGTACGATTCAGACTGTTGAGTTTTCAAACTCGCTTTGTTTTATTCGTAAGTGTGCAGCTCAGGAAAATACATTAGGCAAACGCATCATTGCAGGACAGCAAGCAGAAGTTGTACCAAGTATCCTAGATTTAGGAAATACGGTGTGTCCCGTGATGAATCAAGAAAAGAATACATGGGGTGTGCGTAATCGCGCAATTGAAGCGCGTTATTTTTCAACACTTACCTTATTAAGTGATGCCGAACAACACATAGTTTCATTGAGTCAAGCTGTTGCTGAAAGAGATAATCAGATTTTGGGGTTAAATCGAGCAGTTGCTGAAAGAGATAATCAGATTTTGGGGTTAAATCGAGCAGTTGCTGAAAGAGATAATCAGATTTTGGGGTTAAATCAAGCTGTTGCTGAAAGAGATAATCAAATTTTGAGGTTAAATCAAGCTGTTGCTGAAAGAGATAATCAAATTTTGGGATTAAATCAAGCTGTTGCTGAAAGAGATAATCAGATTTTGGGATTAAATCAAGCTGTTGCTGAAAGAGATAATCAGATTGTTGGTTCAAATCGGGTTGTTGCCGAATATAACGATAAGATGCTGCAAATGTGGCTAACGTTACAAAGCTAGTTCTTGTTGTGATGAATTATACTGTTCCAGTGTGTCATCAGGAACACTGTTGTTATATACAGAATCAGGTGAGTGTGAATGAATCCCATGTTTGATGAAGTTGCGTATTTGAGCATCAATCCCGATGTTGCTGAGGCGGTTAAAAAAAACCTTTTTGGTTCGGGTTTAGATCATTATCTCAAACATGGTCAACAAGAAGGACGACCAGCGAATTATACCGACCTTACGGAGCAACTAATACCTGCTTGTGAAGCCTTAAAACAGACATTACGGGCGCGCGAAGAGCAAATTACAGGCTTGTATCACACAATTACGGAGAAAGACAATCGAATTGTTACCTTACAAGCCGTTATCGACGAGGTGCATCAATCAAATAGTTGGCGTATGACTGCCCCATTACGCTGGCCAAGAGCGCAATTAGCATCTCTGCGGCAAATCATTCGCTTGGTATTGCATGCACTACAATTGGGTGGTGGATTCAGATCTACGCTACAAAAAGTATTCAACCTGTATCAGCGAGAAGGCATATCAGGTGTACATCAAGGACTGCATCGTGTACGTCTAACAGCAAAACTTCAGACGGTTTTAGTGGCTGCGGATGGTGCGTCCGACACAAAGGTAGTCGCCGTTGATCGTAATGACTATACAGAATGGGTGCGCCGTTACGATACACTAAATGACGCAGCACGGGAGCGTATTCGTCAACATATTGCCGTCATGGACTCACCTCCACTTATTTCTGTTGTTATGCCAACCTATAACCCTAATCCAATATGGTTAATTGAGGCCATTGAGTCGGTGCAAAAGCAACTCTATCCCCATTGGGAATTGTGTATTGCCGATGATGCTTCACCTAATCCGGCGATTCGTCCCTTGTTAGAAAAATTTGCTCGGGAAGATGCACGAATTAAAGTAGTCTTTCGCGAGAAGAATGGCCATATCTCCGCAGCCTCTAATAGTGCATTGGCGTTAGCCACAGGTGAATGGGTTGCTTTACTTGATCATGATGACGTGTTGCCTGAACATGCTTTATATTGTGTGGCGGATGCTATTATTGCAAATCCTAGTTTACGTTTGATTTATTCTGACGAAGATAAAATAGATGAAGCAGGCCGCCGCCATGGCCCTTATTTTAAGTGCGATTGGAATCCTGATTTATTCTATTCTCATAATATGATTTGTCATTTGGGGGTTTACTACAGGCCATTACTGGAGCAGATTGGCGGTTTTCGTTTTGGGTTTGAAGGCTCACAAGATTATGACATGGCGTTGCGTTGTATAGAGCAAATTGAGCCGTCGGCTATTCATCATATTCCGCGTGTTTTGTATCATTGGCGTGTACATGCAGAGAGTACGGCAGGCGGTGCGGATGCCAAGCCCTACGCTATGTTGGCTGGGGAGCGTGCTATCAATGAGTATCTTCAACGTAAAAAAATCAAAGGACGAGCGGAAACATTACCCTTTGGTGCATATCGTATCCATTATGCACTGCCGCCAGTAGTGCCATTGGTGAGTGTGATTATTCCCACTCGTAATGGTTTTCATCTACTCAAACAATGTGTTGACAGCATTTTTCAGAAAACAGACTACCCAATCTACGAAATTATTATTGTCGATAATGGTTCAGATTGTGTAGACACGCTTGCGTATTTTAACGAGTTACGCCAAAAAGAAAATGTTCATATTTTACGAGATGAGCGACCATTTAATTATTCAGCACTGAATAACGTGGCGATCGCAATCGCACAAGGTGAGTTTGTTTGTTTATTAAATAATGATATTGAAGTGATTTCGCCCGATTGGTTAAGTAGCATGGTGAGTATTGCGCTTCAGCCGAATATAGGTGCAGTGGGTGCTAGGCTTTGGTATCCCAATGATACCTTACAACACGGTGGCGTAATAATAGGCATAGGTGGCATTGCGGGACATGCGCATAAACATCTGGGTAAAAATAACAATGGGTACTTTGGGCGTGCGGTGTTGATTCAATCACTGTCAGCCGTCACAGGCGCATGTTTATTGGTCAAGAAGTCTATTTACCAAGCAGTGAATGGTTTAAATGAGAAGGACTTAGCCGTTGCATTTAATGATGTGGATTTTTGCCTTCGTGTGCGTGACGCAGGCTATCGTAATGTATGGACACCTTATGCTGAGTTGTATCATCACGAGTCAGCAACCCGAGGCTATGAGGATAATCCAATAAAGCAAGCGCGTTTTGCGGCTGAAGTGGCGTATATGAAAAAACGCTGGGGTGATCAATTGTTAAACGACCCAGCTTATAGCCCTAACTTGACCTTAGAGCATGAGGATTTTAGTTTAGCGTGGCCGCCGAGGGTGGAGTTTTTATAATGACAAGGAGTTACTCAAGAGCCTTTAATCATGTGATAAAAAGAGCGTCTAAAAGACTAGTACTTTCGTCATGCCGCACGTTGTTAGTGATGTCTGTCTTATTGCTTGTCACACTCCACTCATTTGCCGCTATTGCATCGTCAGCAGTGGCGGCGGGCTCTCTTGATAGTATTACGATTATTGACGACGAGATAACCGCGCGAGGCTGGGCTGCGCCTATTAGCTCAAATCAAAAAATTGCTGCATTGGTCATTAAGCTAAATAATGTCATTGCGTATAGCGGTAAGTACGGCACGTTTGAACGACCTGATGTTGTGCAAGTCATGCACCGAAATGATTGGATAAATAGCGGTTGGAAAGTTAACGCACATGTTTCACTGAGTTTAGCATCAGGAAAATATAAAGTAACGGCACAGGCCATTATGGATGATGGGCAACTGGTTGAGTTACCTATCGATACACACGCATCAATCATCGAAATTACTGCCAAGCCCTCAAATAAACACGTGATTAAAGCCATCTTATTCACGAGTATCTTAGTATGTTGCTTTGGTGTTTTTATTGCGTTTTATTATGCAGAGGAATGTGCAGCAACACTATCGCGACGACTCAACCACTTGATTCATCCTGTTATCACTCCTGTTATCGCTTTGATAGTCCTTTTTATAAGTCTTGTGAGTATGGGTACGACAGGTTCATCATTCACATTGGGTGTTGAGCAGTCTCCATTTGTTAAAGCAGAAAGTGTGAGAGTATGGGGGACACCTCAACCTATTCGTAGTGATGAATGGTTAGTTGTTACACCTTTAGCCTTGTCTCAACTGAGTCATACCCCCGCATTTCCCGTAGTGAATAAAAATATGGGTGAAGAAGGGCAAAATATGCTCATCATTGGTATGACAGGTGTTCCTGTTAGCCATATTTCACTGCTTTCCAAACCTGCTACGTGGGGTTTTTATCTTTTTGATATGAAGCGTGCATTGTCTTGGTATTGGTGGTTTCCGATTTTTGGCTGCTTATTAGCATTGTGGGCAGTGTTTAGTTTAATTGTGCCAAATCATTGGCGCATCGGTTTTGCGGTTTCTCTTTTATTCTGCTCAAGTGCCTATGTTACAGCATGGTCATATTGGCCTGCCTATGTTGTTTTTTTCCCGTGTTTAATGCTGTATTCATCAATCGCTATTCTGTGTCATAAACATCTTATTTCTTTATTAGGCTGGGGCATATTGCTTGGGTTGTCCTTAGCAGGATTTGTTTTAGTCTTATATCCCCCGTGGCAAGTGTCATTGGGGTACTTATTCTTGTTGATGGGTATAGGTATTGTATTACGTGATAAGTTATATTTGCGTATCAATGTAGGTCGGTTATTTGCTTTTGCCCTTGCTATCAGCCTAGCCGCCATCATCTTGTGGTGCTGGTGGTTAGATGCGAAGTCGGCAGTAACTGCGATGATGAATACAGTTTATCCAGGGCGTAGAGACAGTGAGCTGGGTGGCAATGTGACGGCAGCTGATTTTCTACGTGGTTTCACCAATTTGGTCACGCTTTATCGCTTGGAAGGTTATAGTAATAAAAGCGAAATAGCCTCTTTTTATTATTCACTCCCAGCTCTTTTAGTGTTATTTGGCCTTTGTGTGTTGAAGAGGCAAATAGGGTTTATTCAAAGTTTATTGTTGGCTTTTATTGTGTATGCCATGTTGTTTATGTTGGTTGGCATTCCTAAAGATGTTGCCACATTCACCTTGTGGGGGCGTGTACCAGCTCTTAGAGCAGACTTATCGTTGGGTTTGGCGGTAATGTTGCTGAGTGGGATGTTATTGGCATCCAATACAGCGACTCATTCAGTTTATAAAATAGCGACTAAATTGCTCGTGATGGTGGTAAGTTTGTTATGGGGAGGGTTTGTTGTATATTCGCTATCACAACTCCCACATGAATCATTATCAGGTTTTGCTTCGGGTATTACTGTTGCGATTATCTTCGTCATTGTACTTCAATCGTGGTGGCTTGCTATTGGCGCGTATCGTCAATTTCTTCTTTTAAGTTTGGCATTTTCAATCTCTACGACATTGCCGTTTAATCCCATGATGATTGCTCCTAGCCATATAGACTCAGCGATTAATCCTGCTAAAAAACACGCTCGTATTTTGGTCGCCAATACACAAGTTCCAGCGATGCTATTGGCTGCTAGTGGTCAACCTGTATCGAATGGCATTTTTTACTACCCACAAAAAACACTTTGGAATCGTTTGGATGCAAATGGCTCACAAGAGAATGTATACAACCGATATCAGCATTTAATGTTCACTTTAGGTGCGGTACAAACACCGTATTATCACATTGAAAGCCCATCCCCAGATGTAGTAAAGGTTGTTGTTGATAGTACCTATTTTGATTTTAATAAGACGGGTGCAGATATACTTCTAGCTTCCAATGACGTGAGTGCCCTTAAACTCAACCCAAGCATACACTTTGTTAGTGAGCGTGATGGGTGGTCAACATTTACCATAGTAGGACAGGGGGTAAAATAACATGAGTTATTCGGTCGCAGAAGTTCCTATTATTGCAGTTGTCATACCGTGCTTTCGTGTGACGCAGCATATTTTGACTGTAATAGAGCATATCGGTGCAGAGGTTTTAGTTATTTATGTGGTTGATGATTGCTGCCCTGATGGTAGTGGTGATTTTGTTGAGCAACATTGCCACGATAAACGGGTTGTAGTGTTGAGAAATAAGCAAAATCTAGGTGTAGGTGGTGCGGTGATGGCTGGCTACCAAGCGGCAATTGATGCAGGGGTTGATATTATTGTCAAAGTGGATGGTGATGGTCAAATGGATCCCTGTCTTATTCCGAGCTTTGTTGCCCCTATTGTCTGTGGAGAGGCTGACTATACCAAAGGTAATCGTTTTTTTGACTTAGAAGAAATTTTGACTATGCCAAAAATGCGGTTATTTGGGAATGCTACATTGTCTTTCATGACTAAATTGTCATCAGGATATTGGAATCTATTTGACCCAACGAATGGTTACACTGCTATTCATCGGGATGTTGCTCGTCATCTACCGTTTAAAAAAATCAGTTGCCGTTATTTTTTTGAAACAGATATGCTATTTCGTCTTAATACCTTGCGTGCAGTGGTGGTTGATGTCCCGATGGATGCAAAATATGGTGACGAAGTCAGCCATCTAAAAATTTCAAACATTGTTGGTGAGTTTTTTGTAAAGCATGTCATAAATTTTTTGAAGCGGATTTTTTATAATTATTACCTTAGAGACATGTCTCTTGCTTCAATTGAGCTACCAATAGGTATTTTTATGCTGTTGTTTGGTGGTATTCACGGCATATTGCATTGGAGTCAATCTTTGCAATCAGGGATCCCCACGCCCGCTGGCACGGTCATGTTATCTGCTATGCCTATTATATTGGGGACTCAATTTATACTGGCATTTATAGGTTATGATATTGCCTCTGTACCCAAAAGACCGTTTCATCGTCAAACAAACCTGTTGAGATCGCACAATAAAAGGAAGCATTGAGTGTTATGATTTATTTAATTGCCTTTTTCTGCGTGATTGGTATTGCTGCAGGTCAGATATTATTCAAATTAAGTGCCATTTCACTACAACGTACTGGCAGTTTTTTTGACCCCAACACAATGGTGACTCTTTTTTCTGCATTTGCTTTGTATGGTGTGACAACTATTGCATGGATATGGGTGTTGCAAAAAATTGAACTGGGTCGTGTGTATCCTTTAATGGCTTTGGCTTTTGTATTTGTACCAATAGGGAGTCACATCTTTTTTGGTGAGCGATTTCAACCTCAATACTTCATGGGAGTGGTAATGATATTGGCAGGTATTGTTTTGGCAGTGAAAGCGTAATTAATAAAATGCCCCTACCTAACAGCACCCGACGTTTACTATGGACAGATATGTTTACGCTGCTGTTAGCATTTATTGCTGGCCAGTCATTACGTTTGATAGAGTTTCAAGGCTCATTCTCCGTATGGTGGCAACTTGAAGGCCAATTCCGTATTTACGGATTATTAATTGTCTTAGGTGGATGCCTATTTA
>CAZPLH010000018.1:0-12384 GCA_964587465.1 uncultured Candidatus Saccharibacteria bacterium
GGTCTTCAGCTTCTACAATATCTTGCTCTACTAATACACGTAAATACACGCCTATTACGCCGCTGCGGGCTGGCTCACCCATAAGTGGCCTACCTAGTGCAAAATATAGCGGATTTGCGTTACGGCCTTCTTCGTCTGTGTGCAATAAATCTTGTACCGAGCCCAAAAATACACGTTCAATAGCGTTGCCTGCTGCGTCTTGGCGGCCAGTGGCAAATTCAGGGTTACCCTTTTCGATTGCTTCTGAAGTACCGTAGCCTGCCACGAGTACGTCTTTAGGGCTAATATTGTGCGCCTGCAGCCATTCTAAAAGTTCGGCATGTACTTGTGCCGCTTCTGTCTCGAAAACTTTAAGTCCTGGTTCTTGAGCCTGCTCTAATTGCGGTATAGTCGACTCTGCATTACGCATAATAATCACCAGCAATAGCTAGGTTTTCTTCCATGAGCTTCTGAAACTTTGGCGGAATAATAACGTCTGGATTCTGGCGAATAATTTCTGCAATTAAGCTGTGCGATGCGTGAGCCATTTCGATGTATTGGTCGGTGCGCATAACTGCAACGCTTTGGCTTGCTGGCCGCTTGCCGCCCATGGTAGCAATTTTAAGCACTTTATTAACAAGCAGGTCTTGATCGGTTACAAGAAACTCGGGCTCATGCACTTCAGTGTCAGAACCAGATGTAGCATCGGCTTGAATCCTGTCAATAAGTTGCAGTGATTCAGGTGATGCCTCAAATGTTACCTTGCCCGCTGGAGTTTCAGCGGCGAGTAGAAAATACAGGCTCGTCACTGCATTACTGCCAACAATAGCTACATCACGCACCGCTTTTGCCCGTGCGTTCGGATCTAACCCAGCTATGGCCGGTACCATACCTTCAACAATTGCACGGCTCACCGTATCGGCTTGTACTGCGACTTGTTCAGGGCTTGGAGCTGTTTCTGGTGTTTGTGAAGAGGCTTCTGACATTTAATTATAGATTAGCATAAGTTTTATGTTTTGTCAATTTCGTGTGACATATACACTGGTGTTCAACTCTTAAAAAAGCTACACTACAAGCAAGCTATGGAAACTGCGATTGGGAAGCTAAAAACACTCGTTATGGGCCGCTATTTTTGGGTGGTTGCAGTTGTAGTGTTTGCTTTCAGCCGCATAGCTACCTGGGCATTTCCATTCGACAGCGACCACTGGATATTCTTTTACATTGGTAAGCACTGGGCAATGGGCCAAGCATTGTACGTAGACATGTGGGACCACAAGGCGCCCCTGATTTTTGGCTACAACGCCCTGCTTTATAAACTGTTCGGTGACAACATAGTACTGCATCGAATAGCCTTTACTGTGGTGGCCCTACTGGCAATGTTTGTGTTTTACAAAACCGCACAGACCCTGTACAAAACGCTCAACATAAATAATGCCGAATGGATTGCGCGCCTCAGCACACTACTATTCGTTTTTTTGGCAAACCTGAGCGAATTTACTAACAGCGGTAACAATAACGAAAACTTGGGCATTCTATTTATTTGTCTTACGCTGTGGACATATTTGCTGTACCGTAAAAACCCGGCGCAGTCGCAAGGCTACCTTCTTGCCAGTGGCGCATTTGCCGGCATGCTGTTCTTTTTAAAGGGTAACTTTGCGGTGCTACTACTGCCGATTTTGTTCGACCTATTTATTGTGCACTACAAAAAATGGGCAAAAATGATTGCCGCCTATGCCATTTTTGCGTTCACCCCCGTACTCATGGCATTTGCCTGGGCGCAGTATTTTGTCAGCCAAGGCACCTTTAAAGAATTTATTATTGCCAGCTTTAGCTTTAATAGTAAGTACATCCGCGCACTCGGCTGGGATCTACATTCACCAGGTTTATTGATTTTTATCGGTATTTTAGTGCTGGTTATTGCCTTTTTCGTACCGTTTTTAATACGCGCCATAAAAGAGTTTTGGCAGCCCCCGCGCGAACTACCATTCTTTGTGCCAATTATGGCTGTCAGCGTCATTTTGTTCATGCTACTACTGGGCACTTTTTACCCGCACTATTACCTTATGGCACTACCATACTTGTGTTTGGTTTTCGGTACTACCACAACCGCCAGCTTTAAAAAGAAAAAGCTGCCAAAAGTGGTAATTCTCAGCCTGATTTTGGCGGTGCTATACCTCGTTAGTCTTAAGCAGCTGTACAACACCTTTAGTGGGAGCGTCCAGGTAGAGGCTAAGCAGCAACAAGCTGCCGCACAATATGTGCGTGAGCATACAACGCCACAGCAAAAGTTCTTTGCGTATGTGTACGGCGCGACTATGTACCAATACGCGCAGCGTGATTCGGGCGCGCGCTACATTAGCGCAAGTCACCCGCTTATTGATTACAAATACAACTTTGGCTACAACTTTAACACCAAGTTTATTACCGACATGGAACGCAACGAAACCAAGTACGTTATTATAAGTAGCGACCCAGACGATTTGTATCGAAAACAAAACCCTGTACTTATGCGCTATTTTGAAAAGAACTACGTAAAAGAAACAAGTATTGATGGGTTCGACATTTTAGTTAGGCGCTCACAATAAATAAATATCATGATTAATATTTGGAATCGATTTCGGTTTTTACGCTTTGCCCTCGTGGGTGTTGCCAACACGCTTGTTGACTTTGCCATACTAAACATATTAGTGTTTGGCGTCGGCCTGAATAAATTGCCTGCAAATATGATTTCGGTAAGCGTAGCGATTACCGTAAGCTACTTGCTTAATCACACTGTTGTGTTCAAGCAAGTTGGCGAAGGCCACGACCATCGCAAACGTATTATGTTATTTGTTGCTATTACGCTCGTAGGGGCGTTTATCGTGCAGAACGTGGTCATTTACCTATTTGTGCATGTTATTACGTTCCCTGCGGCCATATTACAAAGTATTACTGATGCTTTAGGATTTAACTTTTCCAAAGAATTTATTGCGCTTAATACTGCCAAACTTGCAGCAACGGCTTGTACCATGGTCTGGAACTACTTACTATACCGCAAGTACGTATTTATTAACCCTGTCACTAAAGAGCAAAAGTAAAACAGCCCCGAAGGGCTGTATCTTAGTCTGAGCTTGCGCCGTTCATTTACTATTCCTTTTACAGGCCTAGGTGATGCTTAATTCTATCTACAACGTCGGCAATAACTACCTGTGATTTAACAAGGTATTCGTCTACGCCAAGTTCTTCGGCGCGAGCTTTATCTGCATCTTGGCTGAGTGCAGTAAGCATAATAACACGCACATTTGCAGTGTCTGGAGTGTTGCGCAAAATATCGAGCACATCAAAACCACTCACCTTCGGCATCATGGCATCAAGCAAGATTAAGTCTGGCTTAAATTCAATTGCTGCCGCAAGTGCATCTTCGCCATTTGGTACACGACGAACGGTGAAACCTTCGGCTTCGAGCCTGGTTAAATAGACGCTGGCTAAGCCTTCGTCATCTTCTACTAATAGGATTTTTTTGTTTAGTTCTTGCATATGTTCTAATAGTATGGCATTGCTCGTAAAAGCACAAGTGTTTCGCCCCTACTGCTGGCTTTTTAGGATTTCGAGCGCTTTCTTAAGCTGTGTATCGTTGCCAGCTTTAGCGTCTGCTTCGGTAAGTTCCACCTTAACGTTCGGGTCAATGCCTTCTTTGTCGATATTCTTACCGCCTGGGGTAAACCAGCGCGCTACCGTGACTTTAAGTACCGAGCCACTTGCAAAACTGCTAAATTCTTGCACGCTACCCTTACCATACGATGTAACCCCAACTACTTGGGCAGCATTGTTGTCTTTAAGCGCTCCGGCAGTAATTTCACTGGCACTGGCGCTGCCTTCGTTAATAAGCACCACCGTTGGCATGCCGTTTAAGACGCCCGTCGATTTTGCGTTAAAGGTTTGTATGACTTTACCGTCACGCTTTTCTTGCAACACCGTTTGGCCTTCTTTAAGCCAAGTACTCGAAACACTCACCGCCCCTGTTAAGTAACCGCCAGGATTACCGCGCATATCGAGTACAACACCCTTGGCACCCTTCGCCTTACAGTCATTTGCTGCCTTTTCCACGAGCCCTGTTGTATCTTCGGCAAAGCGCGTAATACGAATGTAGCAAATGTTATTGTCTTTCATACTCGTTTCAACACTCGGAATCGTAATGACTTCGCGGGTAATGGTGGCCTCTTGTTTTTGGCCGTCGCGTACATAGCCAAGCTTCACCTGAGTACCTGCTTCGCCACGAATACGCTTTACGGCTTCGTCGACACTTAAGCCATTGGTATCTTGGCCGTCTATGCTCACAATTATGTCTTTAGATTTTAGACCTGCTTTTTCGGCTGGGAACCCGGCAATTGGCGAAATAATCACAATGTTCGTGCCATCTTTGCCTAGTTCGGCGCCAATGCCACTAAAGCTACCGTTAAGCTGCTCGTTAAACGACTTTGCCTCGGTTGGGTCAAAGTATACCGTGTATGGGTCGCCTGCGGCTTCTACTAAACCTTTTTTAAGCCCCGTCAAAAGCTTGTCTAGGTCTAGCTGGCCATCATACTTGGCCCGAAGCGCGTCATAAACTTCTTCAACCGAAGAATAATCTAAATCTGCGGGCAAACCTTTATTGCTACTGACCGGTTTTTTGGTGCCTAGGTGCCACTTATCGTCCCCAAATTGAAAGCCGGCAAAAAAGACGCCCGCAATAAGCAAAACTGCCAAAAATCCAAACACAAATGTTCGGACTGATTTATTTTTAAAAATTGTTTTTTCACCTCTCAAAGATTTTTTCATACCAAACTAGTGTACCACGAACTCCTCTGTTTTAAGCTGAAGAATGGTCTTTAGAAGTAGATGTATTCGTCTGGCATGGTCGAGTAGCCAGGCGTAATCAGACGTTCGTCGTACGCACCGTCGCGCACATAGTTGTACTCGCTAATACGCAGCTTGCCACCGTCCATAATTTCTTCTACGTAACCAACGTGCCCGAAGTAACCGTGCCACACAGCAACCGCACCAACGCGTGGTTCTGAACCAGTAGAAATACCGTTCATTCGCGCACTACGTGGCCAGTCTGTTGCGTTACCACCTGCAGAAACTGGGAAGTTTGTCGGAACACGGCGTCCGGTGCTCGCAACACGCCATGCAACATATGACGTACACGAGCGCATACACATACCCCACGGGTCAAATGCTGGGCAGCTATAGAATCCCGCGTCCCATGGTTGGGCGTTTTTGTATGGGTACCCACCGTCACTACCCACAAGAACTTGTGAGCGAGAAATAATTTCACGGTTAATAGCAAGCTGCTTTTCTTTAAGGTCACTCGCAATACTGCGGTAGCGGGCTTCTTCGCCCTGAGTCGCATCGAGAAGCTGCTGTCGTTCTGCTTTAGAGGCTTCTAAGTTAGTGCGAATTTATTGCTGCTGACTTAAAATCTTCTTTTGTTCATCTTGCTGGTTTTGAATTTGCTGTTTTAGTGCAATGACCTTTTCTGCAGAAGTCTGTATGCCGCTTTTTAGACGTTCTAGGTAAGTTTGGTCATTAATATACTGGCTAAAGCTGTCGCTACCAACAATAAGTTCAACCGAAGATGCCCCACCCTTTTTATAGAGCGTTTGCAGGCTCGCTTTTAAAAGCGCCTTTTGGCGGTCTAGCTCCAGCTGTGCTTTTTTAAGCTCTTCATCGAGCTGCTGCAATTTAACGGTAATCAACTGAATTTGTGTGTCTGCGTTTTGAATTTGCAGGTCAAATTCGGCAATTTTACCCTTAAGTGTGTCTGCTTCTGCAGCGAGTGCGTTTGCCTTAGAATTATTGTCGTTTATTTGCGCCTGTAGTGCGTTTGCCTGACTTTGCAGCTCGCTAATGGTTGCCGCTTTGGCATCGCCCGACATGAAAACAGAGTACGGCGACAGCAAAGCACCGACGACTAGTACGCCCGATGCAAGTACAATTCCAATCTGTTTTGTTTTTGTTTTCATAATCGATGCAGCTCGTTTATTAATCACTACTAAAATACTACCATTTATTACGCTTATGGTCAAGGTAAGATGCCCTGCAATAGTTGCTTTAAAACGGAACGCTCGCCATAGCTAAAAATATCCACATAACAATAAGGCCGCCTACAAACATCACAATACTTGCGATAAGTGGCGCTTTGTCGGGGTACCCTGCTTTTTTTGAAACTTTGTGTGCGATAAACAAGAGTAGTGACGAGACGGCGAATCCAATTATAGGAATTACGAAGAATGAAACTACGGCAATAATAATATATTTCAGGCCTGGATATTTCGCTTGTTCTTGGGTTTTAGGGTTACCTGAAATCGTGCTTTCGCTTTGCTGATTCACCGCCGGGGTTTGCTGTGTTTCTATGTCTGACGCAATAATGGGCTGCTGCTCATCCATATTGCTACCAGTGCTTGAGCTTGAGGTGTTTCTCCATAGCCAGCATAGAAGAAATAACACCGACTAAAATACCAACGAGTAGCGATGCGCCATACATGGCAGCAATAATAAGCGGGCTCGTAAAGAAATCGTATGTCTGGGTAAACTCTGCTTGGTTCGAGAGCTTTGGCCCTAGCGCAAACACGCCTGCGAGCACCACGCTTGTTGCAATAATACCAGCGATTACCCCATACATGCTTGCTTCTACCAAAAACGGCCCACGAATGTAGCCAGGCGTCGCACCAATAAGTTTCATAATGCGAATTTCTTCGGCGCGCGTGAATATTGCCATGCGAATGGTGTTAAAGATAATAAGCACTGAGACACCCGCAAAAATACCGGCAGCAATAATACTCGCCAGAGTTATAAAACCTTGTGCAGAAGCCGCACGGTCAATGGTCTTTTTAGCGTCGGTTTTACCAAGGGTCACGCTTTCAACGACTGACTTAAATTCATTGCGTTTGGCAATATCGCCAATATCATTAAGCTTAGAAAGGTCTGTAACACTCACATCGAACGATGCCGGTAAACTACCTGCCCCAACGAGCGCTAACCCTTCAAGTAATTTTTGGTCGTTTTGAAAACTCGCAATAAACGCTTTTTGGGCGTCTTCTTTTGATGTATAGGTAACGTCAGCGACATAGGCAGTTGTTACTAACGCCTTTTTAAGCGCGTCAATGTCTTCTTTTTGGGCGTCTTCTTTTAGGTAAATCGAGACTTTAAGATTTTTTGAAAGTTCAGCAATAGCGTTATTGGCCGTAACGTTCAAAATAGTCGCAATAAGCATAATGACTAATGCAACAACCATAACTGCCGTTGCGGCGACCGAAAGCCACGAGTTACGGAAAAAGTTTTTTATACCCGCCTTGAATATACGGCGGAGTGTTATAAATTTGCGTCTCATAGTTCGTGGTAGTCCCCACGGGCCTTATCGCTTACTACCTGCCCGTCACGAATCGTGACCACGCGGCGGCGCAACTTGTTAACAATTTCTTGGTTGTGCGTCGTAAGAAGTACCGTAGTGCCATATTTATTAATTTTTTCGAGTACCCGTATAACGTCCCAGGCATGCTTTGGGTCTAGGTTACCAGTTGGTTCATCGGCAATTAAAATCTTTGGCTGTCGTGCAATGGCGCGAGCTATGGCAACACGTTGTCGTTCACCACCACTCAGCTCTCCCGGGAAGCTATTTTCTTTGCCCTTTAAACCAACAATGTCGAGAACGCGCGGTACCGTGTGGCGAATTTCTTTATTGCTCATGCCTACAACCTCAAGCGCAAACGCAACGTTTTCGAACACGGTTTTATTTGGCAAAAGCTTAAAGTCCTGGAACACCACACCAATTTTTCGGCGAAGCATAGGAATTTTACGGTCTTTAAGCGTTTCGTAGTCTATGCCACCCACGATAATTTTGCCGCTCGTTGGTTTTTCTTCGCGAGTTAACAGCTTAAGAAGCGTCGACTTACCGGCACCACTCTGCCCGACAATAATCACGAATTCTTTTGGCTCGACATGCAAAGTAATGCGCTTCAGCGCAGTGCCTTTGCTGTTATAGTTTTTTGTTACCCTATCGAGCAGAATCATTAGCACTATTATAGCAAACTATTGCTCAGCACCGACACCATGCTCCAGATACGCCTGAATAAATTCGTCAAGCTTACCGTCGAGCACCGCTTGGGCGTCACTAGTTTCGCACTTGGTACGGGTATCTTTAACCATAGTGTACGGGTGTAAAACGTAGTTGCGAATTTGATTGCCCCATGCGGCTTGTTCGTTCGGGCCTTTTAGCTCTGCGAGCGTTTCAAGGTGTTGCTCGAGCTGTAGTTGCGCAAGTTTAGAACGCAAAATGGTTAGCGCTGTTTCTTTATTCTGTAGCTGTGAACGTTCGTTCTGAATAGCTACGGCAATGCCGGTTGGAATATGTGTCACCCGCACCGCGCTGTCGGTAGTATTAACGCTTTGCCCGCCATGGCCGCCGGCGCGGTAAACATCTATTTTTAAGTCTTTTTCGTCAATTTGGAATTCGTCGGGTGAATCAATTTTAGGCACTACATCTACTTTCGCAAAACTTGTCTGGCGCAAGCTATCTGCGTTGAACGGACTTAAGCGCACTAAACGATGTACACCTTGCTCGCCTTTTAATTTTGCAAACGCAAACGGGCCACTTACTTCAAACGTAACGCTTTTTATGCCGGCTTCATCGCCCACGCTTTGTTCAACCACAGTTACTGCAAAGCCTTTTTGCGCTTCGGCCCAGCGCAAATACATGCGCTGTAACATTTGCGCCCAATCTTGTGCATCGGTGCCACCGGCGCCGGCGTAAATGGATACAATGGCGTCGTGGTCGTCAAATTTACCGTTATAAAGTAGTTCAGTTTTTAGCTGTTCGTACTGTGTCTGTGCAGCAGTATACTGCGCCTCTATATCGGCACGTAATGATTCGTCGTTTAGTTCGGCAAGTTCGGCAAGCTCACGAATACCTGCACGAAGCTTCATCCACGGCTCAGTACGTGACTGCAACTTAGAAAGCTGCTTGGTAGTTGCTTGTGCATGTTCGGTATCGTTCCAAAAATCGGGTGCTTGAGTTTGCGCCTCGAGCTGATTTTGCTGTTGCAGCAAAACATCGAGCGAAATTCGTGCGCACGCTTCATCGATTGCGGCCGCAAGGGTGCTAATGGTAGAACTTAAGTCCTGCATAGTTTTTAGTATACCCCCTAGGACGTTAGTACTTTGGCAAGTTCTGCCGTTTTTAGCCCGGCAGTATGTCCGGCAAATCCAACACCATATGCAGGCTTAGCGATAATTGATTGTGCCGCCGCTATGACACGCTCGAGCGTCACTGCTTTAATGCGCCGTGGCGTTGCGTAGTAATCTTCGATTTTATCGTCGTAGATAAACCAGCTCGAGTAACCATCAAGTAATTGACCTACTGTTTGCGTTGTCCGTTTAAATGAACCGAGCGCCGCTAACTTCACCGCTTCGAGCTCGGATTCAGAAACATTCCCTGCTGCAATATCGTTTAGTTCACGCGCAAAAAGTTCAAATAACTGTTGTGCGTTTTCTTGTAGCACCTGCCCGGCAATCCAAAATATTGCCGAGTCTTTTGTGCGGTAATCTCCATAATTTATACCGTAAGCCAATCCTTGCTCACGCGCCTTACCAAACACCCGCGAATGCATCGAGCCAAGTAGTACATGCTCGAGCGCAGTAAGGCCATCAATTTCTTCGGTTGCTAATAGTTTGCCAAGTACAACTTCGTACCGGTAGTAGACGTTTTCGACATCTTGCTTGCGCATGACTACAGGTGCGTCTAGCGAAACAAGCTTTTCTGTTGGTAGCGCAATACGCCCATTTCCTTTCGGCAATGGCATAGATTCTACGCGGTCAATAATTGCATGCTTTAAACCACCGATGTTCCCGGCAATCATAAAGCGAAGATTCTGCGATGTGTGCGTTTTTTTATAATGCGCCACGACGTCGTCGAGCAATATGTTGTCGAGCAACTTAGCGCGCTCGGTATACGGCAAGTCATGCTCGCCCATTTTTGATGACATAGTAAGCGCAAGTTCGCTACTATGGTTATTTCGGCGGCTTTTGAGCTCTTCACGAACATTCGCTTTTTCGGCTTTAAATTCTGATTCTAAAAACGCCGGTGCCTCTATACTCAGACACAACAAATCTAAAATTCGTTCCGTTTCAAAATCGGCACACTCGGCAATGTAACTCATATGGTAGGTGCCCGTCGACGCGTTACTATAGGCACCATTCTGCTCAAACACTTTCGAAAACTCACTTGAAGAAGCGTAGCGCTTATTTGCGCCCAGCACCATGTGCTCCATGATGTGAGCGGTGTCCCATTTGTCGGTTGGTGCTAAATAATCACCTGCCCGAAAGTTAAAATCAAAACTCGTCACACTTGCGTCGGGCACTATAATTAACAGTCCCTTTGCCCCATTCTTAAGCTCTACTAGCTCAACCGTATGCTTCATACACTATTTGCGCCGAAGCGTTATTTACGGCTTTTTTTACGGTTTTGACGTTCGCTTTTACGGCTTTTTTGCTTTTTCTTGTGGGCTGTTGCCTTTTTAGCAGCTTTTTTAGGCTTAAAGTCTTCATCGGTACCGCTGACGCCAGCAGTAATAACATCGGCGTTGTCGACCGAGTTGCGCGCAGCGCGTGTAAGCGCAGTGTCGTGCATGTCATGAACGTGAGTATTGGCTGGTACTGCGTGGTACAACAAGCGGAGTACTTCACGGCGTAAAGTAACCTGCATAGACTCGAACATAGCTTGTGCCCGGCGGCGATATTCTACGAGCGGGTCGCGCTGACCAACGCTTGTCCAGTGGATACCTTCACGCATGTGATCCATGCTTTCAAGGTGTTGCATCCATAGGTCGTCAAGAATCTGGAAGTAAATGTCACGCTCTACCAAACGCATGATTTCAGGCGTAAATGCAAGCTCGCGAGCCTGATACAGTTCGGTTGCTTCTTGCTCGAGCACCTGTGCAAATTTGTCGGCTTCTGCGTCAAACAAACGGTCGAGTGTTGGCGCATCGAATGGAAATACGTCTGTTATGAGCTTTTCATAGTTATCGTCGGTACCTGGGAGTGCCGCAAGTGCAACTGATTCTTCATTAATAAAGTCTTTAATTCGACTACTAATGGTTGTTCGCTCAAGCAGCGCACGACGCGTTTCGTAGGTAACTTTACGGTGGCGGTTCATAACGTCGTCATACTTAACCACGTTTTTACGAGCGTCAAAGTTAAAGCCCTCTACCTTTTTCTGAGCGTTTTCGAGGCTCTTACTTACCACGCGGTTTTCAAGTGGCTGGTCTTCGTCGACCTTAAGTCGCTCCATAAGATTTCGGATTTTATCGCCACCAAAAATGCGCATAAGATCGTCTTCTGTACTTACGTAGAACTGCGTAATACCAGGGTCACCCTGCCTACCTGAACGACCACGAAGCTGATTGTCGATACGTCGTGATTCGTGACGCTCAGAGCCAATCACGAACAAACCGCCAAGCTCTTTCATACCTTCATCGAGCACGATGTCAGTACCACGTCCAGCAATGTTTGTCGCGAGTGTTACCGCACCACGCTGCCCCGCTTTTGCCACAATTGCTGCTTCTTTTTCGTTGTTTTTAGCGTTAAGCACTTCGTGTGGTATACCAGCTTTTTTAAGTGCATTACCAAGTTCTTCGTTGTTTTCAATCGAAACCGTACCAATAAGCACCGGCTGGCCTTTTTCGTGAAGCTCTTTTACGTGGTTCACAATAGCTTTAAACTTCGCGTCGCGTGTTTTGTAAATACGGTCTGGCAAGTCTTTTCGCTGAATGCCGCGGTTAGTCGGGATTTCAACGACTTCAAGTTTGTAAATCTGGTGGAATTCTTCTTGCTCGGTGAGTGCAGTACCGGTCATACCTGAAAGTTTTGTGTACAAACGGAAGTAGTTCTGGAAACTAATCGTCGCGAGGGTCATGGACTCTTCCTGAACAGGCACGCTCTCTTTTGCTTCGATTGCTTGGTGCAAGCCTTCGTTATAGCGACGACCGGCGAGCAAACGGCCAGTAAACTGGTCGACAATCACCACTTCGCCGTCGTTGGTAACTACGTAGTCTTTGTCGCGAATAAATAGGGTGTGTGCACGCAAAGCTTGTTCGAGGTGATAAATCGTACGGATGTTTCCCTCTTCGTACAAGTTACTAATACCCAAAAGTTTTTCTACTTTTACCACACCTTCGTCGGTCAAAATAACGCGTTTATCTTTTTCGTCTACGGTATAGTGCTGAGGTTTTAGTTGTGATACGACACGAGCAAACTGCGTGTAGGCTTGCCCACTTGCGGTACTTGGAGCACTAATAATAAGCGGCGTTCGGGCTTCGTCAATAAGAATAGAGTCGACCTCGTCCACGATTGCGAAGTTTAGCTCGCGCTGACGTAATTGGTCTGTTTCGC
>CAZPLH010000019.1:0-11541 GCA_964587465.1 uncultured Candidatus Saccharibacteria bacterium
ATTTAGTGTTTTTTATGCTATAATTAAAAGATACCCTCGTGGCCAAAGCGCACTGCAATTCGGCCCGCGGTGTACCCCACAATTCGACAAGTAAGGGAGTGGTGCATGGACGACAGCACGACCTACAAGGGTGTCACCTTCTACCTGTACAGGGTGGACGGCAAGTACACGCCGGCCTACGACAACCACACGAGCGCTAGTACGCTGACCGATCGTCAGAAGAAGATTCTGAGCGGTCTGTCGCACGAAAACGGCATCGGCGCGTTCTTTAGCACAAGCGGGAGCCTGGTGGTCGTCATCAACTCGCGTCACCTCGACCGTGACGTCATCCACAACCAGGTCATGCAAGCCATCGAGCTCGCTCCGGCCTGACCACAGTACCCCCGTATCCCAAAACGCCCGGGCGCACGCACCAAGCGTACGCCCGGGCAGGGCCCCTTACTTGTCGATTTATACTTCTGTTAGATATTGACTTTTTTATTATTTTTTGCTATAATATATATGTTCTGTGGCCATTAAGTTAGGCCCACGCACACCACAATTCGAGTCAGGGAGCATAGTAATGCCCAAGGACGTAGCCAAGTCAGCGACCACCGCCCCCGTCGAGCACGAGAGCTGGTGGGACAAGCACGAACAGCACGAGCAAGCAAAGATCGACGCAGGCATGCTCACTCCGAACGAGGAGTAGGCATGCTTTTCGCTCTCATCTTGCGCATCGCGCTGTACCTCGCTTCCGTGTACTTCGCTGTCAACGTAGCCGTTGCCAGCTGGAGCAACAACCCCGGCTTTGCCGTGGTGGCAGGTATCGTGTGCTACACGATCTTCACGCTCATCGCCTATTCGTTGAGCAACAGCGTCTACCGCGCCATACTCCGATCCAAGGAGAAGCGTTACCGGCGCGAGTACGGCCGCTAACCATGCAACCTTGCAAGCTCGGACCACAGGACCCCCGTTGAAAAACGGGGGTCGGTTCATTTTAAAGCTTATTGAGCCTAGAGCGCTCCAGCTAAAACAGAAATAGTATTCTGGTTGGCGCGAATTTGAGCGTACATATCGCTATATACTGCTTGCATTTTGGCAAGCTCGTCGTTGGCAGCTTTAGTTTGCTCTTTAAGGGCGGCTTCATCGTTTGCCTTGTAGGCATCACTGGCTTTTTTGGCAATTACAACTTGGTTGGCGGTGCTCGCCACCAAAACATCATTAAATTTACGGACTTGCACGGGCTGTGCTGCTTTTTTTAGTTCGTCATTAAACTTTTGCCATTTGTCGGCTTGTTTCAGCGCATCATCGCTCGATACAAACTTGCCTCCAAACTGTTGGCCAGTCAGTAGTTTTCCTACGCTATTAGAGTATGTTGCAACCTCGCTTAAATATGCGATTTGCGTGCGAATATCTTCAGATTTTCGAACAAAATCAGCTTGCCCCGGGGCATTTGTATGCACCGTTTGCGACTGAATTTGCTGGTATAACTTTCCAAGTGAAGCCGTTATATCTTCTGGCTTTTGCGAAGCAAAGTTGTAGGTGGCAGCTGATTGCTTTATGGCTGTTTTTGCATTGGCCAGTTTTTTGTCTTGCTGACGGCCATACAACCCCAAGCCAATAAGGCTTGCGAATATCGCTACTAAAGCTACACAAGCTGCAATAAATACTAGTTTTTTACGCGTCATAGGCCTAACCTCGTACTCCATAGCTCGCTGTTAAGGGGCCACGGATTAAAAGAACAACCCTGTAGGCTAATAGATTGCTGCTGCATTACCGGCGCCTTATTACCTGCACCACTGCAATATTCATGCGGATGCCCTAACCAGTGCCCTGTTTCGTGATTGACCACCATATGGCGGTAATCGCGTAGGCTACCGCCGCCCGCATTCCATGGCGCAGTCGCCCCAAGCCATCGGTCTTGATTAATAACCACATAGCTTCCGACTTGGCAACTATACATAGAATCACAAACGCTCGGGTTAAAGCTCGGTACCTGCGCAGAATTACTTAAAACAAGCGTAAAGTCGCCACCGCTTGCCACTTCGGTAAATGTTACGCCCAGTCGCGCCCAACCAAGCGAGCTATTGAGCGTTTCGTTTGCTTGCGCCTTAAACTGAGCAATATCTGCCGTAATAGCACCACGCGTTTCAACACGGTACGTCACTGCCCGCTGTGGGGCGCCACTTTTAGGTACACTTGGTGGAATATACGCAAAATCAGTGGCAGGAATGTTTTTGAGCCCGCTTAAGCCATCGGCAATCTGCTTTGCCAAACACTCGCTTTCGACATTACAAATGTCGGTTTTGGGTGCTTCTTGCGCAGCGCGTACGGCAAATAACGGCAGCCCAATCAACGCAAAAACCAGTAAAGCCACACCAAAAAATCGCAATTTCATTACCTATAAGCTTAAGTAAAATAGCCCATTTGCACAACTGCTACAATTTACTTTTCGGGTCGGCCAAAGCCTAAGAAGCCGTAATGCTCTGAGTAATACATATTTTCGCGTAGGCTAACTTTATTCTCTATATTGCCCCCAATTAGGGTAGCTTGGCCAGGTTTTCCAGGGTCTGTTGCAATAACTATATCGGCATGCCCAAGGTTATCTTCAAAGTGGCCTCTCCAAAAAATTACAATATCACCAACTTGAGGTTGGATATTTTTTGCTTTTGCATCCTCGGCCGATACCCATGTACCGTTTTTCTCTAAATATCGGGCTATGTCCTGGGCTTTACCAATTCTCCACTTTTCATTTGTTCCTAGTGGCGACCCCGCTTCTTTACTTACCCAACTTGCGAACGATGCGCACCATTGAATGCGTAACCCTTCAGTGTATTTTTCAACATCAGTACCGCAGTTACAGTTCGGTGTCTTTTCTTTAACATTCTTTTGGAATTCATTCAGTGCAACCTGTGCGCGCAAAAGCCCTGGTTTTGGTGTTGTCTTGGTCTTACTTTCAGCTATTTGAGTCTGCACTTGTTCTTGGTACGCCCGCACGCTAACTGGCTTAAATTCGTTCAGTACTATGAATCCATAAAACGATAAGCAAAAAAGTGTGAATCCGGCTAAGTATACATTGCTCTTATTTATGCTAATCATGGATTTGCTCCCCAAATACTTCTAGAAGTTTCTTAGATTGATGTGTATGAATATTAACTGCACCTATAAGCAAGTACTCGTCGTGAGGCAAAGAGGTGGTCATTTTGCTCCACAGCTCATGCCCACTTGAATTCTTGGCAGATGATGCGTTACCCAAATTGACGACTGTCGTTGTTTTATTCGTTGCGCGAACTGTTGCGGTTGCGGCTTTTTCGTAATCACCGAAAGTAAAAATGTAGTCCGATTTTATAGTGCCAGATGCAATCTTTGAAAACTGGCTGACTCTATCGGGTCGGTCGTGTCTATTATTTAAAATAATCGCCAGCTTTGGTTTATTGTCGAGAGAATCGTGTAACGACTTTACCGTGGACACAAAGCTTTCCTGGTCGTTAATAGCAAATAGGTTAGCCCAGTGAACCGTTTTCTTTGAAGCCTTCATTCTCTTTAGCCTAAATGCCCCTGGATCAGGTTTAGCAAGGTGCATTCCTCTGATTGCAACTTTTTCATCTATACCTGACAGTTTTGCGAATTCAAGAGCAATTGCAACGTTCTCTTTATACTCATGATATTTGAAGCCCTTCATATACTTGTTTGGGACATTCTTAGCACGGGCTTCTATAAGTTTGGTGTTTTGCTTTTTACATACTTCTTTTAATATTGCGAGCGCTTTACCATTTCGTTCAGCAGTAATTAAGTACCCGTTAAACGGAATGCTTTTTGACAAAGACCGTGCGATTTCTTCTATTGTTGAGCCCTGAACATCCATGTGATCCATGCGGACATTAGTAATAACCCCCACCGTGGAGTGCATGATTTTTCGCTCTAGATACGCTTGGTACACAGGGTTTACTGCCATACACTCAAATACAAAAGCTTTATAATTCGAAGCCATGTACTTACTAAGTACCTTTTTTTGTTCGCCAATGTTTGCCTCTTTACGCGGCACCTCCCAGTCGGCGGAGTGACTCACGAATACCCTCGCTGCAGTTCCGGTTGTTTTGCCCACTGTAGGTACGCCAGACTCGCGTAAGACCGCTGCAATAAGTCGAGTTACCGTTGACTTTCCCCGAGTTCCGTTTACATGCACTCGATGCTCAAAAACCGTATCGAGTTGCTTGCTGAATCTGTAATTCGAAACTATGTTCCATAATAAATATGGTACGAAAATCAGCATTAATATAATCGTAACTGCCATTATTGCCACTTCCAAATTAGTAAGAAAAGACAGTTTGCAGCCAATACCATGCCAGTGTTCATGGCAAGGACCCGGTAATTACGCGAAAGATTCAGCTCGTTCACCCAAATGCTTACAATGATTGGCAGCAATAAAACTGAGCGCGCAAATGCACCGTCTATGTTTAGACGATATGCAATTACTTCGAGCGCTGTCGTCGTGGCTACCGCTACCATAGCTGTTGCGGCAAATCGCTCAACGCCAATGATCGCCGTATACTTCAGAAGCAGTCGTATTATTGCGTAGGTAATTCCTGTCGCGACAAAGAAAAGCGCCGCTTGAATCGGACTCCACAACAACATAAAAGCGATGAACGTCGAAATGATAATTCCACCACTTCGAGCATTAGTTTGCTTGTAAACCGCGAAAGCAATTAATGAAGAAATGACCAGCAGAATCGGTAGTGCACTAATATTAAAACTTGCAGCGTAACCACTCTGCACCGAGCTAAGCTCTGTTGTGTACTGATATGGAATAAGCCTTGCAAGCGCTACCCCCGTTGCATATGTAGCTATTACGCAAGCATTCAACCCAACAAGTACGTCTTTAACGTTATACTTGTTGTACATTAAAGCTATAAGACCAGGAACAACATAGCCAGGCAGGAATAGCTCAAAATTTTCATTTTGAAACATAACCATATGGGCAATTGCAACAAATAGCACCGAAAGCATTACGTGTGCAAAAATCTGCTCGCGCGAACCCAGTGCTTGTGACTTAAAGAACAGTCGATACGACGCGCTTACTACGGCAGACAGTGCAAGAAGAATCATAAACCAAGCTACAGACTGGTCGAGTGCAATAGCTAACAGTGCTCCAGAAATAATTCCACCTGGGGTAACATGCGTAAATCGCTTGTAAAAGACTGCGTAAAACAATCCGGCGACAAATACCAACCTCGTAAGCTCTAAAGAGTACGAAAACTCCATACCATTCCATCTATTAATGAATATTAATGGTATTATATAGTTTTTTTGCTAATTTGTCAATCTGTTGATGTGGCTAACTAGACCGTGTTCACTAGATGGTTAGGACAAAGCCGATTGGGGCGACAAAGCTTAGCACTGCTGCGATTAGCAGAACTGCGAACTCTACCTTGCGATCAATCTGAAAATGCTCGTGCGATGCCAATAATACGCCGAATATAAGCCCAACAGGAACACTAAATCCGTTGCTATCTCCAAACTGCACCCATAACGTGCCCAACACAAAGAAAAGTACGAGTTTTAAGAAATATACACTGTCTTTTTCTACAGGTTCTGCTTTTTTTGTTACTTTTTTAACTGCTTTTTTTGCTTTTGCCATAATACGCTTATGCTAACATACCCCATTAAAAACCGCGAGGATATTACACGCTCTTTATGAAAGCCTATTTACACTAATCGGTCGCAACCGAAAGTTCGTCCCAGGAGAGGTCTTCTAACGCGTCATGCATCGCATCGTCTCGCGATTCATGAATTGCCGAAAAGTAGACTGCGCCGCCGCCGAGGCCCCGGACTTCACTACCGTGACGAAAAACTTCAATCGGTAATAATGCTTCTTCTAGTTGTATGGTCATGTTTGTTTTTTAGTTTGTACTTACTATTATACGCCGCTTGTCAAAATTTAGGCGTCCCAAACAAAGCCATTGCCAAAGTGGCCCCATTTGGCAGTTTGCTCAAACTGCGGCGTCCGCAAATCAAGCGCGGCAATAATGCCGTTTGGCGTTAAATCGTAGCCCTCTACCAGTTCATGCTTGCCGTCTATAACTACCGTTGCTTCAACCGGTTCGGCAACGCCTATGGCATACGCCAAATAGCAAGACACCTCTTTAGCACCACGTCGTCGTAAATAATCAACGGCTATTCGGCGTGCTATATATGCGCCCGAGCGGTCGACTTTACTGGCGTCCTTACCGCTATACGCCCCGCCACCTACTGGAATATGCGGGCCATAATTGTCTACGGCTAGTTTACGGCCAGTTAAGCCGGCGTCGGCATCAAAACCACCCTGTATCCAATCACCACTGGGATTAACGTGCACCGCAACACGTGGGCCTTTTGGCTTTGTAACAATCCATTCTTCTACCGCTTTTTTAAGTTCGGCAGTTGGCGCATGCTGGAAGCTCGCAACGACTGCGACGATTTTTCCACCTTTAGTGGTTACTTGCGTTTTGCCATCGTAGGGCCACGTTTTAAACAAATATCTGTTTAATTGACGCGCCAGTACGTATTCGAGCGGTAAAAGTTCAGGTGTTTCGCTTGTTGCATAGCCAACCATAATGCCTTGGTCTCCCGCGCCACCAGTATCGACGCCGGCGGCAATTTCGGGGCTTTGCTTTGCAATGTGTTCTATAAGTTGTATATCACCAGCTATTCGCTTAACAATGGGTGCAATGTCCACGGTACCTCGCGCCGTGACTTCGCCGGTAACAAATACCTTGCCGTGCCCTCCAACTACTTCAGCAGCAACACGTGCTTTCGGGTCTTGCTGCAAATACGCATCTAAAATTGCGTCGCTAATTTGATCGCATAATTTGTCGGGGTGCTTGGGGCTGACACATTCTGCGGTTTTATATTTTGCCATTAAAAAATCCCTTTCTATCGCTACGCGCATGCGCAAGAAAGGGGTCTAATGTGTACCTATCTTACTGCGACGCAGCTTGGATGGAGCACCTTGCTTATATTTAAGTAGGTTGCTGACGGGTCATAGGGCCAATTCCCTTACCGTACTCTTGATAGTTAGTTGTTAACCAATTCAGTTTAACAGAAAAATTAGGCTAAACCCACCCGCAGGAACATACTAGTAGTAACGAAGTGCTATAAAGTGGAGATTCTACAATGCCCCAAGAACAAATAGTAAGTGAGCTGCAAGCCATGGTCGCCAACCCCGACCTCATTACCGAATCGGGCTTTCGGGTTAATGCCGAACTATGGCCCGACCACCGGATACCATTTGTAGATGACCACGTCGAATACTTAAGTACCCACCGCAACGTTAAGCCAGAACACTACCTTATGAACCTGCGCCTACAACTCCGCCGTCGCTAAGTTTCGTGTAAAATTAACTCATGAAATACAAAGCTGCACTCTTCGATTTAGACGGGGTTATTATCGATAGCGAACCTTTGCATGTACAAGCGTTTAAGCAAGTACTTGAAAAATACGGGAAAGTGCTTTCAGATGATCAATATAAACAGTACTTCGCCGGTAAAACCGACAAAGAGGGTTTTGCCGCGTATTTTAACAATTTCCCCGTAAATGTTGAACTGTCCGTTATCCAAGAAGTAAAAAATAGAGCGTATGAGCAACTTGCGTCAATAAAACTCGAACCGTACCCCGGTATTGTCAATTTGATACGTACACTAAGCGCACGTATGCCCCTGGCCTTAGTGACCGGCTCTTTGAGCTCGGAAGCACGCATAGCCTTGAAAGCATGTGGTGTGCTGGACTCTTTTGCGGTAATAGTCAGTGCCGATGACATCAAGAACGGAAAACCTGACCCTGAAGGATACCTAAAAGCCGCTCTACTGCTGGAAGTTAATCCGGAAAATTGCGTTGTTATAGAGGATTCACCCAGTGGAATTTTTGCAGCCAAACGTGCAGGCATAGACTGCATAGCTGTAACAACTACTCACACCCGCGAAGAGCTTTCGAACGCAACTACAGTTACCGATAAACTCAGCATCAACATGTTCTAAAAAGCACTCATTTCATCCATGCCGACCCGAGGCTTGCTCGTTTTAGGCTAGGAATAAACGGCGGGTATTAAAACGCCGGTGACGCTTCAATAACGCTACGCCCAACCGCCGCACCTTGTAGGCTGCAGCTGTATAAGGTTAGCTTTGGTTCTGCCGATTGCCGTTCTATGTATAAGGCAGTTGGTGGCACATCATACTTTTTTGTCACGTTGTACGAATACCACTTACCATCAAAGAATATTTTTATTTCATCGCCCGTTTGCAGTTTATCTATGTTATAAAACGGTGATTTTGCTTTGGTGCGAGCTGGCGTCAGGCCAAGCTCGAACCGATGCGCGCTTAAAATGAAGTTGCCGCCAATAACCGGATTCCCTTGTTCGGGCTTTCTATGCCACGCACCTTTGTCGAGCGTCGCTTCGGTATCTCCCGTAAAATACGGTACTTCTAGATCAATTTTAGGAATAACAATGCGGTTGCGCGTATCAGTGGCGTCGTCGGTTGCGCGTATAGCTAGTGGCGACTGTGACACAAGAGGAACGTTCGGCAGTTTTGGCGCAAAAGTAAGCAAGCCTATATAAAAACCGCCAGCCAAAATAAACAAACCGGCGATTATAGCAAGTAGCTTTTGGCTTGGAACATACGTCGAAATTTTAGGCATATTATAGTGTTATTGTACGCTAATAATAAGCACTAGCACTCCATAATTTTATTTGATTGACAACCCCCATACGCGGGCGTACAGTTGAATTATTATTAAAGGAGCTGCGATATGAAGCAAAGTAAATTATTACTTGCCTTCGGATTCGCTGCATTTGCGTTTTTGGGGTTAAGCATAGTAGCCTCGCCAAACGCGAAAGCAGCACTCGATGGTACTAACGATCCGATTTTGTATGTCGATCAGAACCCGTGCGTCGATGCCTGTGATACTTCACAGCCAGCTGCTACCGTGGTGACGACAACGCCATCGGGTGGCGACGAAGTTGTCGCTGCAACGAGCGATACATATGTATCGAGTGCGACAATCAGTGCGCCAACAACTACTGGCGGTCACGACATTGTCTATAGTTCCGATGCAGTATCTTGCACTGAACCTGTAGTTCCTGAAGTCGTAAACTCACTAGATGCCGTATCTTGTGATTCTGGCACGATAATACAGGCGCAAATCAACAAAGTAACAATCGATGCCGAACGCAACCCGGTGGGCTCACCAACAACGCTTGTTACACTTCCAACGCTAGTCGACGCTTCAAATAGCACCGACACCGTTTACAACTTGTCCTATGCACCAGATTCAAACAGTGTGCTTGCCTCTCGCAATTCAATTGCAGATGGCGATGGCGTTACAGACTACTTAGCAACACTTGAAAAAATTGACACCACAACTGGTGATGTCACGACCATTGTCGACCCATCTTGCGACGTACTACTTCGCGGCGGGTATGGCGCAAATGGCGCTATTTACTTCAGTAAAAGCAATTACGAAAGTAAGGGCAATGGATGCCTTGAGGACCAATCATATGGTTCAAACATTTGGTACATTCCTGCCGGGCAAACCGAAGCCGTACAGCTCACATTTGACCAAGAAGACGCAAACAATGTTGCGGAATATTACATCGACGCATCACCAGACAACACTCAGTTGTTGGTCGTAGACGCAAACACTTGTAGCTACCCATACAATGTTGTCTTTGGCCTTCCATTCTTGCCACAAGGTGGCTGCGCATACTACTACGTCAACATTGCCGATGGCTCGCTAACTTCTATCCCTGAAATGAACGCGCAATTCGTGCCAAAGTTCTTTTCACCAGATGGTGCTAGCATTATCGGAACTTTGTACCCAGTAGAAGTAATAACCTTGCTTCGTTCATTTGACCCAAGCCTTCCTTCTACCGCAATTGCATCACGAACCGACCTTGCAAACCCAGTAGCTATTACCAACCTCGTTGGTATTCAGGAATGGGCTCCTGGTGTCGCAGTTGTCCCTACAACTACACCAGTAACTACGGTTAGCGCGACGCTACCAAACACTGGTTCAAGCACCACATTTGCACTAGCATTTGCGCTTGGCCTAATCGTACTTGGCGGCGCAACCGTTGCAACTGCTGCACGACGTCAATAAAACTCATATCAAAACAAAATACCCGCCACAAAATCGTGGCGGGTATTTTTTATTCGTTCGAGTAAGAATTAATGATTTGCTGAAGTGCCGTGGTCTTTTCGTTTGTCCACCCAGTCGGTGCAGCAACTGATGCCCATGCATTCGCAATGGTATTGCCGTAATTGTGGCCATGGCCATTAGGCACTGTGACCCCAAAGAACTGGTCAACGGTTACCTGAAAGAACGTCACAAACGGATACCACCGCATTACCGGCGATACGTCGGGGCCCGGAGCTTCCTTTAACCAATCGGGCTCGTTAAGCAATAAATTAAAACTAAACCACACTACAGGGTCCGAAGCATGCTGCATATACAAAGTACGCGGCGCGCCCCAAGTGCCGGCGTCTTTCTCAATATCTTCATTTGTTGCAGCAAAACGAAAGTTTCTGCCCTTTTCATACACTGGTTGCCACTCTGGCGAGCCGGCATCGCGATTGTCTGTAATGCGGCGCCACAGCGCTGTGTCGCTTGGCGTGCCCATGTACAACGCACCATCTGTTAAGAACTGCAGCTGCGCTGCGCCGCCAAAAGCGGATTGGCCACCAAACGAACCTAGGCTCAGGCCATACGTTACCAGCTTAGGGCGTGATGCTTCGGGTAATGTTTGCCACTTAGCATACACGGCATTAAACAACGCTTGGCCAGCTTCGGTCGCATTCTGCTTATCTACCAAGAACGATATCCAGCTAGGCAAGTAGCTGTACTGTTGGCTCACAATTGCGCTGTCACCGTTGTACATATACTCCAGGCTATCTACCGATTGGGGCTCAAGCCAGCCAGTTCCAGTCGCAGTCGCCACAATAAGAATCTTTCTGTCGAACGCTTTGGTGCGCTCGAGCTCTTTAACGGCAAGTTCTGCCCTGCTTTTCGCATCAGCCGCGCTATCGAGCCCGGCATAAATACGAATTTGTTCTTTTGGTTGCATGCCGCTAAAAGCTGCAAGCTGCGCTTGATTTGGACCGCGCGCAACAAAGGCTTTGCCCTGGTAACCAATCGTATCCCAAGGTACTAGCGATTCGGGGCTACCTGAACGGTACGGACTTGTTGGCTGTGAAACTCCGGGTGGAGTTGTCGCGTTTTTGCCAGCATACACCGAGTTACTAACGTCCACAAATGCCCCAAAAAGCACGCCGCTCACCAGCCAATACAGCAATACGCCAATTACCGTTACCGAAAGCACAAAAGCAACCCTTCGTGGCACCCAGCGGCTTGTTAATGCCCGCAACTTGGCATTGAGCTTACGGATAAGCCGCGCGGCCGCAATAAGTAGCAAGAATGTCAGCATAGCCAATAACAATATACGTACCATATGCGTGCCCGGCTGCGGCTGTTCAGCAACAAGTTCGCGGACTTGATTCTGCCACTGCGCGCCTTTATATAGGAATACAAGCA
>CAZPLH010000020.1:0-1888 GCA_964587465.1 uncultured Candidatus Saccharibacteria bacterium
ACCTAATAATTTGAGGAGCACAGTATGTCTGGATTAGCTAGTTGCGAATTGTGTCCTGTTTATCATGAATTTCTCGAAGCAGACAGGGCTAAGATAGCCGATGCGGTGAGAGAACGCTTCCCTGAAGCAGATAGTGAGGTGGTGGAGTTATTTCTTGATCACGAAGAGCAGTTTAGGCAAGAAATATTAGACGGTTCAGTTAGTTGCCCCGGGTATACACCATTAAGTGGCATTCTTAAATTTGCTGTTAATTTTTTTGATGGTCCGAAGGCACTGCGGATGCTAGAGGAAGGTCATTGCGAGAACCCAGTGCTTCATAACCCTGAAACTATACGGCAAGTCAAAGACACAAGAGCAGAGCT
Organism: uncultured Candidatus Saccharibacteria bacterium; assembly: GCA_964587465.1. Taxonomy (GTDB): domain Bacteria; phylum Patescibacteriota; class Saccharimonadia; order Saccharimonadales; family CAIOMD01; genus JBBRSL01. The sequence goes on from CAZPLH010000020.1 coordinate 363, forward strand.
TGCTGAAAAATTAGCTAAGTAAATTTTATTCTATGCATGTATGAATTAAAAAACTGGTTGATATGAGAGCGGGCCGGGCTAAGCTTCTTTTATTCCATCGCCGCTCATCCTCCGAAGTTATGCTAAGCTTAAATCATGAAATTATCCGAAGAACTCACCTGGCGTGGGTTTGTAAACCAAACGACATACAAAGAAATTAGCGCGCTCGACGGCGACCCAATAACCTTTTACTGGGGAGTAGACCCAAGCGCAAAATCTATGCACATTGGCCAATTGGCAATGAGTATGATGATTCGTCACTTTATTAACGCCGGCCACAAGCCAATTTTACTTGTTGGTGGTGCAACAGGCCTTATTGGCGACCCGGACGGTAAAGATGAAGAACGCGAGCTTAAAAGTACCGAAGAAGTCGAAGCAAACAAGCAGGGCATTGCCGAGCAATACAAACGCTTGTTTGCGGGTTTTGAAGTGCAACAAGTCGACAATTACGACTGGTTTAAAGAAATTGGCTACCTAGAATTTTTGCGGACCGTTGGCAAACATGTGCCTATGCGCCAAATGTTAGGGCGAGAATTTGTGCAGAGCCGCTTAAGCGAAGACGGCGCCGGTATTAGCTATGCCGAATTTAGCTATTCGCTCATACAAGGCTATGACTTTTTGCATTTGTACCGTACCCAAGGGGCAACTTTGCAGGTGTGCGGCGCCGACCAATGGGGCAATAGTATTGCGGGTGTCGAGCTTATTCGCCGCGTAGAGGGCGGCGAGGCGCACATTTGGTCAGCCCCGTTAATCATCAATAAAAGTACTGGCAAAAAGTTTGGTAAAAGCGAAGAAGGTGCGGTGTGGCTAGACGAATCACTTACGAGCCCGTACCAGTTTTATCAGTTTTGGCTCAATGTCGATGACGAAGGCGTAGAAGATTACCTAAAGATTTACACCCTGCTTACACAGCAAGAAATTGCTGGTGTTATGGATGAATTTAATGCTGACCGTAGTAGCCGCCATGCGCAGAAAGTATTAGGTAACGAAGTTACTAAGTTAGTACATGGTATCGAGCGCGCCGACAGCGTGGTACGCATAACCGATGTATTGTTTGGCGGTGCCGATTACGCGCAACTAACCGCTAAAGACTTTGAGTCATTAGGCGATGAACTTGGACTATTCGAAGCAAATTCGGGCGTAGAGCTTGCCGGCGCGTTGGTAGATGCCGGCCTGGCAAGCAGTAAAAGCGAAGCCCGCCGCTTTTTAGAATCGAATGCTATTTACATTAATGGTTCGCAAATCCCACTTAGTAAGACAACGCTCGATACGCAAGATGCAATAAATGGTTTTGTCGTACTGCGTCGCGGCAAAAACGCCCAGGTAGTCGTAAAGATTGTTTAGAACAAGTTGTACCAAATAAAAACTCCTGCAAGATGCGGGAGTTTTTAGAATAAGTTTGGCAGTGCGCGGTTTCTGCCAGGTAGGGCCGCGAGACCCAGTGCCAGAATTTTCATGTGTCATATGATAGCCGCCGCGCGCGACAT
>CAZPLH010000020.1:1988-11487 GCA_964587465.1 uncultured Candidatus Saccharibacteria bacterium
GACGTGCCCTGGTGCCCACCGGTCTTCGGTGCTCCTTGCTCTGTGCGTGCAGCCCGTAGGGCAACCGCGCAGAGCGGGGGATGGCGACGAGCGGGCGTCGGCGTTGCAGCGTGCGGCTGAGCCACAGTGCGATGCCAATGCACACAAGTGCCAAAAGGAGGAACGCATACCTCAAGGTGCTTCTCACCTCCAACCTGCGTTGGAACGAAACGATGTCTCGCCTCGTGCATATGATTTCACCACATCTGTTGGTTTGAAGTCAAATAAAAAAGCCCCAAAAAGGGGCTTTTTGTGAGCAAAGTAAAAACTATTTCTTTTTCTTTACAACTTCGGCTTCTGCAACAGCAGTTTTCTTGCCGGCAATTGCTAGGTACACCATTGCGCCTAGGCAGAAGTAGGCAATGGTAAGAACAAGCGATGCCAACCCGCCAATGACAGGGAAATAGCCGACTGCAGAAATAGCAGCGTTAACAATAAACAAGCCAGCAGTTACTTTCCAGTATTCTTTTGCTAGTTCGTAGCTTGCCTTGAGCGAATCGACAACACCAACGTTTTTGTCTACCAAAACGTAACCGGCGTAGCTAAAGAAGAAAATAGCCAAAAGACCAGGGATTACAAACAGTAGTAGACCAACAATAATCGCTAGACCTGCAAGCAAGCCAAGACCGATGAATCGAAGTACGTATGGCTTTGCCTTGTTGAAAGCTTCGCCAAACTCGACCTTTTGGCCTTTAACGCTCGCGATTTGTGTCTGCACCATGGCTGGTGCAAAAACCAAGGCTGCAATAAGCGCAAGTAGTGCAATTGCAAACACGAACACTAGGCCAATACCGGCAACAGTGTCAGAGCCATTACCTGCCGCCATTAAGGGAATTAGTGCAAAGAAAAAGGCGAGCATTAATATTGCCCCCGGGACAACGGCCAATAATACAAATGTCCAAATGTTTAATTTTAACGCTTCCATAGACGGTGTAATCGCCTTAAAAAGCGTGCCGAGTGTGTCGAAAAAATCGCCATCTCGCAGTTGTTTTGAATCCACGGTGAGCCTCCTTTAATTTACCTATATCTAACACCTTGCTGTGCAGAAGGTCAATTATTTTCACAACATGTGTATATACTAGGTGATATGAATGAAGAAAATACGCAAGTTTCAGCCACTCGTTTACGGATTGGCGTAGTACTCATAGTTTTATGGTGGGCGCCGTTTTGGGCCCTTTCACCAGCAATCGCAGAAGCAACCGGATTAAAAACAAGCGTGGTAACCACTACCATTGTTATTATTCAAACGGCTTTAGGTGCCTTAGGCGTTTGGGTGGCCGGTAAGCAGGTTTCGAGCATTATTAAGCAAACGCCAAAAAAGCAGGTTCCCAAAAAAGTCTGGCACGTCCTTGCGTCAGGCAAAATTGACTAAAAATAGAGCCACGCGGTAACCGCACGGTTTACTTCTTACATATTTATCCGTAAGAAGCTATACTTGCTACATATGAGCTTATCTACGCAACCATACAAAGGCGCTCGCGACTTTTACCCCGAAGACAAACAACTGCAAAATTACATTTTTGGAGTAATGCGCACCGTAGCCCAAAGTTATGGCTACCAAGAATACGATGCCCCTATTTTAGAGCCAACAGAGTTATTTAAAGCCAAAGGTAGTGACGAAATTGTTAACGAGCAAACCTACACGTTCGAAGACCGCGGTGGCCGTAGTGTTACCATTCGTACAGAAATGACTCCAAGCGTCAGCCGCATGGTGGCTGGTAGGCGCCAAGAACTTGCATATCCGGTACGGTGGTTTAGCATACCCGGCTTATGGCGTTATGAGCGTCCGCAGCGTGGGCGACTACGTGAATTTTGGCAATTAAATGTTGATATTTTTGGCGTACCCGGCATAGAGGCCGACCACGAAATTATTGCAGTAGCCGACAGCGTTATGCAGGCTTACGGTGCAAGCCGCGAAATGTATGTCATTAAGGTAAGCAGCCGCAAATTACTTGAATTTACCATTACCGATTATTTGGGTGTTGCCGGCGATAAAACGGTTGATGTTATTCGTTTGCTCGACCGTGTGCACAAAATGGACAAGATCGACTTTAGCCAAAAGTTCAATGAACTTACCGGCAAGCCCGAATCACAAGACAAGCTGTGGGATTTAATTGAAAATTCTAATAACCTAGACCGTTTGCCCGCCGAACTTAAAGCGCACGATTCATACCAAGAACTAAAAGCCTTGTTTAGGCTGTTTGCTAAAACGGGCATTTTAAATGCCGAATTCGACATTACGCTTGCCCGCGGCTTTGATTATTACACCGATATTGTGTTTGAAGTGCACGACACCGCGCCCGAAAACAATCGCAGCATGTTCGGCGGTGGCCGCTACGACGGCCTCGTAGGTATGTTTGGCGTAGAACCAGTGCCTACGGTTGGCTTTGGTATGGGCGACGTAACCATAAAAGACTTTATTGAAACGCACAAATTGTTACCAAAAGTACGAACAGATGTAGATGTATGCGTATTGTTGGTAAATGATGTATATGCAGAATCACAAGAACTACTAAGCGACTTGCGTGACGCAGGCTTAAAAGTAGCCGTTGATTCTAGCGGCCGCAAAATAGACAAACAACTTAAAAGTGCCGTAAAAGCTGGCTACCCGTATGTATTGTTTATAGGCGAGCAAGAACTTGCCAGTGGTCAATACAAGCTTAAAAACCTTGAATCTGGTCAAGAACAAATTGTAGCTGCGCGTGATATAGCCGAAGTTATTATTAGCGAATCGAAATAATGAACAGTAAGCCAGTAACGATTTTACGTGCCGAAGCAGCCGTAGTTTTTGCACTTAGCTATGTAGTGTACGCACGGCTTGAAATAAGCTGGTGGTATTGGGCACTACTGCTTGTACCCGATGTATTTATGGTAGGTTACTTTAAAAGCAAAACGCTCGGTGCACTAACGTATAACCTTGGCCACAGCTATGTAACGCCGGCGCTACTGGCTGGGGTTGCCTATTTGCTAAGTTGGAAGCTTGGTTATGGTCTAGCCGTAATTTGGGCTGCACACATAGCCATGGATAGAATGCTCGGCTACGGCCTGAAAACAAGCGAAGGTTTCGAACACACTCACCTAGGAAAAATCGGTAAAAAGAAAAGCTAAGTTTTAGTCGTTGACAGGCGGGCGTATAATAAAAAGTAAGAAGAGAAATCTTTAGCACGTTAACAAATTAGAAGCAAAGAAGCACAGTATGTATGTTGGTCGCTTGTACTGTGTGGAGCTAGTAGCGAACCCACCAAAATTTGTTAAGTAACCCTTTGGCTTTACCTTTTTTGGTAAAGCTTTTTTGTTTTTAGGAGGTTAGTATGTGTTCCGAGACAATTCAGACTAAACAAACATGCATTAACTCAATACAAACACTTCCTATTCGTGAATTAGATGTTACCGCACCGCGCGACGATGTCGCCCGTTTTATTATTAAAATGCTGTACGAAGCCGAAGAAGAGGGCTTTACATATACGCTCGACGAGTTCGTAAAGCACTTTTTGTTGTTTGGCCCCGAATCGAAGCGTTCCCACCTTGCCAGTGTCCGCGAACTAAAGCGCGCCATTGTATGGTTAAGCAATCAGAAAATTTTATATGTCACCAAAGATTTGCACGTGCAGACCGAAGTAGAACAACCTGCCCACACCAGTAATTGGCTGCAGCGCGTAACCGCGCAATCGGTAACGCATTTTAGAAAAACGTTTGGCCAAAAAGCCAACCACTGGTTTTATGGCAATGCCTAAGGTGTAGCAAAAACGTCAAATTTCTGGTAAAGTTACTCCTTGTATGCAAGTAACTCTAACCACAATCTCAGAAACAACTAGTAAATTAACCATCACTGCCAACGAGCAGGATTTAACCAAGCTTAAGGCGCACGTGCTCGAAAAAATGGCACCACGCGTTAAGGTAGCCGGATTCCGTGAAGGTAAAGTACCTTTGGCCGTTGCCGAAAAGAACATCGACCCTAACGCGCTTCAAGCCGAAGTGCTCGATGACGCCGTGAACCACTTTTACAACGACGCGGTAAACGAAAAGAATATTCGTGTTGTCAGCCAGCCAAAAGTTGAGCTTACAAAGTTTGTTCCGTACACCGAGCTTGAATTTACTGCAGAAGTAGAGACCATTGGCAAAGTTACTGTGCTCGACTATAAAAAAACGACGGTTAAAAAAGAAGCAGTTAAAGTTACTGCTGCCGATGTAACCGAAGTAATTAGCCGTTTGCAGCTGCAAAGTGCCGACTACAACGAAGTAGAGCGCGCTGCCAAACTTGGCGACCGTGTAACCATAGACTTCGCCGGCTCTGATGCCAAAGGCCCTATTGCCAACACCGACGGCAAAGACTACCCGCTTGTTTTAGGTAGCAAAACGTTCATACCTGGTTTTGAAGAAGAAGTTGTTGGCCTTAAAAAAGGTGCCGACAAGAAGTTCGACATTACGTTCCCTAAAGACTACGGTGCAAAAAGCCTAGCTGGTAAAAAAGTTACCTTTGCGATTAGCGTGAAAAAGGTAGAAGAAACGGTTAAAGAAGAACTTACCGACGAATTTGCAAAAAAAGTTGGTCCGTTTAAAACAGTCGAAGAACTTAAGAACGATGTTAAGCGCCAAATAGAAGAAGAGCGCGAGCAACAAGCACAGCGTAACTTCGAAGATGCCGTTATTAAAGAATTGGTTAAAAAAGCTAAGATTGCCATTCCAGAAGGCTTGCTTGCCGAGCAAATGCAGGCGGTAGACCAAGAATTTAAGCAGAATCTTACGTACCGTGGCCAGACCATTAAAGAATACCTAGAACAAAGTGGTCAAACCGAAGAGCAATACACCGAAAAAGAACTAAAGCCAGCAGCCGAAGAGCGCATTAAGGCTGGTTTGATTTTGAGCGAAATTGCCGAAGCAGAGAAGATTGTAGTCAGCCCCGAAGAACTTGAAATTCGTGTGCAGATATTAAAAGGCCAATACGCCAGCGACGAGCAAATGCAAAAAGAGCTCGACAAGCCCGAAAACCGCCGCGACATTGCCAGCCGATTGCTCACCGAAAAAACAATTGCCAAAATTGTCAGCTACGCAATATAGTTAGCTAGTATACCTTGTTACCGCTTAGCGCTATACTTTATGTATGAGTTCTAAGTTTGATAAGCCCCGTTTTTGGTTGGATGGTACAAGTCGTGGAGCTCAAGATTCGCACGGCGCCCCTACCGTAGGTGCAGACAACGACGTTGCGTATGCGGCTTTTATGGCCGAGCATTTAGGTGCGCCCGATACAGAAGAGTATCATGCTCAGAAGCAAGAAGCCTTTTCAAGTGGTGCATTAACATGGTTTGCAAGGAACCCCGATGCCGAGCAGGGCATTGTGTTTGACCTTTTTGCAGCTAAGGCACAGGTTGGCTATGTAGACTTTTCTGACGGCATTGCCGAAGTGTACATATATGACGATGCCGGTGAGCCAATTTTGGCTGAAGCCTTCGATTCGGGTGACACAGCAACAAACCTAGCTACAGCCGTTGGCAAGTTAGAGGCCTACGCACAAGTGGCTGTAACGCAAGATTAGCACTCGGTATTGACGAGTGCTAATTAGCGCGCTATGCTGGGTATATGAACAAGCCTACAAACGCACTTATTCCTACAGTTATTGAAAACGACGGCCGCATAGAGCGTGCCTACGACATTTATAGTCGCCTACTTAAAGACCGTATTATATTTTTGGGCGAAGACGTAAACCCCCACACGGCAAACTTAGTTATTGCCCAAATGCTATTTTTAGAAGCCGAAGACCCTAAAAAAGACATTATTTTGTACATAAACAGCCCTGGCGGACACGTGTACGACGGTATGGCTATTTACGATACCATGCAGTTTGTGAAGTGTGACGTACAAACCGTTGGTATTGGCATGCAGGCAAGCATGGGCGCCTTTTTGCTTAGCAGTGGGGCTAAGGGCAAACGCTTTTTGCTACCAAACAGCACCGTTATGATTCACCAGCCAAGTAGTGGCACACGCGGTAAGGTTACAGACATGGAAATTGACCTAAAAGAAGGCCTTCGACTTAAGAAATTATTGAACCAAATTTTAGCAAAAAACACGGGCCAAAAGCTTGATGTTATTGAAAAAGACGTAGAGCGTGACTACTGGATGAGCGCCGAAGAAGCCAAAAAGTACGGCCTTATAGACCAAATCATTACCAAGCGCTAAAGGGTTTTACTAGAACTAGACAATGACTCCCCGGCAAGGGGAGCCATTGTATTTACGGGAGTAAGGCATTGACAAACTCGATATATTAGTTAATAGTAATTATCGGAGAAGCAGACTTCGATTTAGAGGGTGGTCAAATTGTCGACTATTCATTACGCACTGTTGGCGTGGGCCGCCTACGCGATTGCCCGTGCAAACGCTTGGAGGCTTCACCAAATCATGAGCGCCACCCGAGAAACCGACCCTTTGCCGACTGGAGCATGGCTCAGTTTCTTCGGCACAGCGGGTGGTATCGCACTTTTCGGCTATTCCGTCGCTTGGTTCGCCTTCTGGATGTACCCCGATGTGAAAATCGACATGATTTCCCTGGGGCTTGAGGCGGGCTTTATCTGCGGGATTGTCGTTGCCCTGCAAAGCATCCCCAGAAGCTAGTAACTCCACACCTGCCCGCTCGATAAAGACACATCGAGTGGGCGGGGAACTCAACTTTGCATATTCCCTCATCAGAGGGATTTTTTATATAAATGACGTATACTAGCACTATTCATCTAGTAGCAGTTACGGAGGTGAACGTACCGTGCGGATATTTGTTCTGCTGATGCTGGGCTTCGCAGCATACTCGTTGTTCAAAGAAGCAGGGCGCCGTTGGAATGCGGCACTTTCGCAAGAGAACACGCGGTATGACAACGAGCTGGTGGGTACCGGGCGCATCATGCTCGTTTACGTCGTCCGGCTGCTTCTGGGGCTTGCCATGGGAGCAATGCTTGCCTGTGCTGGCCTTGTCTTGCTTATTCTGTTCGACGAGCGAGATGGCACTAGCAATACCTTGAACTACATCGTCGTGTATTTCTTGGTGCTGTGGCTGCTGGACAATTGGCTGAAGTTGAAGCTGCCAGCTGGGCCACTACGGAACTACCGCGAGCCCGTGAACGAAGAAGTGCAGTAGCGCACGAAGTTGTCGCGCCCAGGGCCATACATGTCGGCCCTGTGGCGGGCAAACCACTATACGAATGAAAATAGTCGTACTGATGAGCTGTAAACAGCGAAAGTGGTACAGAGGTAAATATTGACAAAAGCATAAGCTTTATGTTATAATTAAAAGATGGGGTCCAAGCGGAAAGTCCGCCTTGGAACAATCCGAAGGGAGCCCCACGATGCTTGCAATCGAACTTGTCCTGGCGGTTGCCATCATTGGCATGCTGCTGTACGGAACGCAGCGGTACTTGTGCCACACCATCACGCATCGCGTGGTCATGGCGGTGACGGTGCTGCTGTTCGGCTACGTCGCGTGGAACTACTTCTTCATCAACATGGAGACCCGTGCGCAGACGAACGACACCTTGGTCGTGTCCATGGAGGTGCTCTTGCTGTTTTGCATGGGTGCCCTGGTGCCCTCGCTCAGGCAGGACACTGCCAACTACGAGGAGCGGCAGCGCATGGCTGCCGACCTTCCGAACTAGCTCTACTTGCAAGCGTCGATGCCGCCCGAGACCATTTATTTCGGTCTCGCGGCGGAAAACTCTATACGAACACATAGTCGTACTGACGAGCCGTGAAACGGCGAAAGAGTTGCAAAATTAAATAACAGGCATATACTTTGGCTATTCATCCGTGTCTACTGCAAGGCGGGAGGTTGAACGAACATGCTTTACGTGATTGAAATGCTTGTGTGGCTGGTGTTTGGGCTCATGCTCATCGTCTTCGGCGCGTCCTTGGTTGCCCTCGTTTCGTCGGTGTTCAGCACCGCCAAGCGTCTAGACGGCTCCCAGGTTGCATGGTTGCTGGTTGGGCTCGCGGGTTCTGCCGGCTACGTGTGGTTCAGCACCATGTACCTCGCAGCTTCGTTCAACTACGTTGCTGTAGTAGTAGGCTTGCCAGTCGGCGCCTACGTGTGGGCCAAGTACATCGAAGAAGGCCTGGAGCTACCGCACAACAAGACCGAGCTCTTTCGTTCGTAGCACGACCAGATGAACCCGCCCCTCGATACAGACAGATCGAGCGGGCGGGGTCCTACAAAATATTAAGATTTTTATAATAAGCATATGTTTCGATTATTAGAAGCTAACGAACAAACGGCACGTGAAGCCCAAGCGCTTATTCGTGACCACTACGAACGACTAAGCATTTGGTCGCTGTACGAAGTGTGCAAATACATTGCCAACCCCGACGACGCACAGATGGTAGCAGACCAATTACGGCGGCTTAAAGACCCAAGCCCTAATTTAAAAAAGGCGGGTAATTTGCCCCCAGCCTACGGTGGTTTGTATTCGGGCGGTGAACTGGTTGGGCTAGTTAAGGCAGGTAAATATCAGTCACCTACACGCGCCTTAGCGGGCGAACCGCCTTACATGAACATTCACGAGCTAGTTGTGGCCGACCGAAGCATTTACCCTGAGGCAGTAGCCCAAAGTTTGGCGTTCGGGCGCGATGTATTAAAAGTGCACCCCGACGAACAGGCGAGCGTTGAAGTGTTTGCCATAGAACAAGAATTAGCCCCTTATGTGGCAAATGGTTTTGAAATTATAGTTCGCGACGCACAAAGCTACGATTTTGGCAGCAGGACGAGCGCGCCGGTGCACCGACTCGTGCGGCCCAACATACGTGATGGTAAGCTCAGAGTTGTAAAAACTACATAGTAGTAATCTTTACATTAATTAACAGAGTATATAGACTTAGTATCAAGAAGTAGTGTAAGTCGGGCCGTGCTCGTGTGACTAAAAAACACAGTACCAAAAACTCCCGCTTAGTTGAGCTTCGCGCGCAAAACTCAAAGGGCTCTTTCACAAACTATTTTGAATAGCTAGTGCTGTAGGCGCTCGGCGAAAGCTGTTATGAGCTAGGAAACATAGAAGTTCTATGTTGACGCGCTCAGGACAGCTTACAGACAGCGGATACGTGCTAGATGTCAAAATAGCTTTGCGAATAGCCCCTCAACCCATCATCTAAATCAAGCGAGGAGTCTGTTTATTTATGGCAAAAACAGCAGCCAAGAACGCCCCGCACGCGGCTAAGCGTGTCTTTTATACAAAGAGCGACGATTTGAAGCTACCAAACCTGGTAGACCACCAAAATCGTAGTTTTCAGTGGTTCGTAGAAGAAGGGCTCGGTGAATTACTTGCCGAAGTAAGCCCAATCGACGACTACACTGGCACTAAGCTGAGCCTTAGCTTCAAAAGTTACCACTTTGAAGCACCAAAGGTAGACGAAGCTGACGCGCGCGAAAACAACATTAGCTACGACGCCCCACTAAAGGCCGTAGTTGAGCTAACCAACAAAATTACTGGTG
>CAZPLH010000021.1:0-11485 GCA_964587465.1 uncultured Candidatus Saccharibacteria bacterium
AGCATCTGTCTTCGGAACAGAGGGTCGGCGGTTCGAATCCGTCCGGGTGTACCAATAAAAATGACTCAGCTTGTCTGGGTCTTTTTTATTGGTAGGGCTCCAGAATGGAGTTGAGAACCGCAGGCTCGTCGCAGAAGCGACCGAACAAAGTGAGGGAAAGCGCTATCCGCCCGGGCTCAACGCGCAAAAAACGCAGCGATCTATCCCATTTGGCCTTTCAAAATAGGTCAAATCTGAGTCTGCTATGCTAAGGCCATGGGCAAAGAATTTAGCTTTACCGTCAAAATCTGGATATACAGTTCCACCGAAGCAGCTTCTTGGTACTTCTTGAGCGTGCCTAAAGAATACACTGAAGAAATCAAGGCTCGCACCAGCGATTACCCCCGCGGATTTGGGTCGGTAAAAGTTACCGCTTCTATTGGTGTGAGCACCTGGAAAACATCAATATTCCCCGATTCAAAATTGGGGTGCTACATACTGCCGGTTAAGAAAGAAATTCGCGTAAAAGAATCGTTAGCTGCTAACCAGGAAGTTAGCGTAGCAATAGAACTTCAACACTAGGCGTAAATTCGCTCCAATGTTCGCTCTTGCTGTGCCTGTGCGCCAAACGCGGTAATAAGCGGCTCCGGTAAAGGCCGGTGCACATCATCAATTTCGAGTCTTTTCGTCGGCAACTGCGTCCCATCAGCCGCCTTAAGCCTAAAATCTACTACTAGTGCGCCCCTGCCCAAAACTGCGACTTTCCCGCGCTGTTCAACCACCCGTATGTTATAAGCATCAATCTCGACTATTTCTTGACCATCCACAAGCGACAAGACATCCCTAAGTACCTTATTCACATCAAAAAGCTCTGGTCCTTCAGAATCATCTAGTGAATCAAAGCGACCGAGCTCGTATGCTAAAGCTGACATGTTTGTTTCCTTTTTTTAGGTGTTGTATTAATTATATTCCTGTCGTCAAGACAAAAAAATAGCCCACGAGTGTAGGCTATTTTTATAGGGATCAATTACTAGGCTGTTTCGCCTTGTTTTTCTGCTTCTTCGATGTTCTTTTTTGCGACGTTAATGGTTTCTTGCAGCACTTCGAGCATGCTTTTCGCGTGTTCGTGGCTCATACCAATGCGCGAAACAGCCATAGGCTGGTTTTGCGCGCCCAAACCCTGTAAAAAGTTAATGATTACCCCGTATTTGTTAGCGCTTACATGTACCATGTCGGTGTAAATAATGCGCGCGTCATCGGCAGTTACAAATGCCGATTGGCTTACGGGGCCGTCTTCGTTACCAACACTCGCAAGGCCTGTTTTTTCTTGCTCGTACCCGGCAAGCTCCCACAACTTCAATGCTTCGTCTTCTTTGAGCGCAAAGTGACTAATAATTAAAAGTACCAAATCTTCTGTTGGCTGCTCGGTGCCGTTTTCAATATTAGTAAGTACTGACGTATCAACTTCAACTGCACCCGACAAATCGGCGATGGACTCTTTGGCAGATTCGCGAATTGTCTTTAAACGAGTACCGAACGACTTATACTGATTGTTTTTCACTATATCTTCTCCTCGTTTGTCCTTATATTTTATGCGTTTTTCCATTTCACCACAAGCAAAACAGGTATACTCTGTATGTACAGATATGGAAGTTTTAGAAAATCAGCCACTTAGTCAATACGTCAGCATGCGCCTGGGCGGACCAGCACGGTTCGTGGTGCATGCAAGTACCGAGCGAAATCTTTTAGACGCAGCGAAATTAGCCAAGGAGCACAACGTGCCAATTCTTGCCCTTGGCGATGGCACGAATGTCATTTTCGACGATAACGGGTTTAACGGCGTAGTTGTCATAAACGGTTTTATGGGTATTGCAATTAGCGAAACAGGGCTTGTTACTGCTGGGTCTGGCGAAAATTGGGATAACCTGGTTAACCGAACAGTTGCGGCTGGACTCGCGGGTATAGAGGCCTTGTCGCTCGTGCCTGGTACCGTTGGCGGAGCGCCTGTAAACAACATAGGCGCATATGGCCAAGAAATACGCGACACGCTCGTTTCTGTCCGAGCGTTCGATACGCAAACCCACGAATTTGTAACCATTCCAAATAACGAATGCGCATTTGAATACCGCACAAGTCGTTTTAAGGCTTCAGACCATGGAAGATTCATAATTACCGAAATCACTCTTCAGCTGCATACAGCTGGTGACGATTATGCAGCGCCTACGTATCAAGCACTGGTAGCACAATTAGAAAGAGAACAGATAACCCGCCCCACCATTCAAGATGTGCGAAACGCAGTAATTGCTATTCGTACCCAAAAATTGCCAGACCCAAAAGTCGTGGCTAACTCTGGCTCATTCTTTAAAAACGCAATCGTAGATGCCGAAACTGTTGAAAAAATTAAAGCACTATACCCCGATGTTCCTGTGTACGCGTACGAAGATAAATTCAAAATACCCGCCGGGTGGCTTATAGAAGCTGCTGGGTTAAAAAATAGCCGCGAACACGGCATGTGGGTGTATGACAAACAAGCGTTGGTGCTTGTAAACGAATCGGCGACTTCGTTTACCGACTTGCAGGCCATGGCTAATCATATTTCCGAAACGGTCTACGAAAAATTCGGTATTGAGCTCATTACGGAGCCGGAGCTGCTGTAGTGAGCAAAGCTCAGCTCATAGAAAAAGCGAAAAAGCACCTACCCGAGCTTAGCGGGTTCGAGCAAGGGCTTATTGAACGCGCTTATGACGCAGGCGCGAAAGCGCACAAAGGTCAAAAACGCGAAAATGGCGACGATTACTTTATAGGCCACTGTGTGCATGTTGCTGAACATATTTTAGAACTCGGCATGGATGCAACCCTTGTTGCCGCAGCATTACTGCACGACACCATTGAGGACACAAAGGTCACCGCGGCTGACTTAGAAAAAGAATTTGGCGCTGAAATCGCTAACTTAGTTGAAGGCGTAAGTAAGCTTGGAAAAATTAAATACCACGGCAACGAACGGCACGTTGAATCACTCCGCAAATTCTTTATTTCGGTTGCGCAAGATGTACGAGTGGTGATTTTGAAATTGGCCGACCGCTGGCACAACCTTGAAACACTCGAATTTTTATCGGTAGAAAAGCAGCACCGTATTGCGCTTGAAAGCATTATGATTCACGCACCGCTTGCAAGTCGCTTGGGTATGGGTAAGCTTGTGGTCATTATTAATGACCTCGCTTTTCCGTATGCTTACCCCGAAGAATTTAAGCGCACAAAAGACATTCGCGACACACGTCTTTCAAATGCTGATGCAACAGTAACTAAAATGTACCGAAATCTCAGTGTGGAGCTAACCGAGGCATTAGGCTACACGCCACAAATCGACAAACGCGTAAAAGGAATGTTTAGTTTATACAAAAAACTCGAACGAAAAAAATGGAACATCGATGAGATTTATGACCTTGTTGCGCTGCGCGCAATTGTTAAAACAGTTCCTGAATGCTATCAGGCGCTTGGTGCGATACATGCGCATTGGCGACCGGTACCCGGTAGAGTTAAAGACTACATTGCCGTTCCTAAGCCAAACGGCTACCAAAGCCTTCATACTGCAGTTTTCAGTGGTGATGGCCCTATTGTTGAAATGCAATTACGTACCGAAGAAATGCACGACTTTAACGAATTCGGTATTGCTAGCCACCATAACTACAAAAACTCAAGCAATGGTGGCGGTGCAGGCGAAAGTTTTGCCTGGATTCAACAATTACGCTTGTTCCAAAACGCCGACGTATCACCAAGCGATTACTTAAAACGACTTCGAACGGATTTTTTCCAAGACCGCATTTTTGTATTTACACCAAAAGGTGACGTGATTGATTTGCCTATTGGTGCGACTGTGCTTGATTTTGCCTACGCCGTACATACCCAGGTTGGCGAGCACGCCAGTGGCGGTAAAATTAATGGTAAATACATGGCGCTTAAATCACCGCTTAAAAGCGAAGACATTGTTGAAATTGTGACTAATCCGAAAGCTCACCCAACCGACAAATGGCTCGAATATTGCGTGACATCAAATGCCATTGGGCGTATACGTCGCTACGTTAAAAAAGTTAGCTCGGTTTACGAAAACTAAGGAAGTGGAAACTGCCTAGCAAAATCGGCAACTTCAATTCGAGTGCTCTGAAGCGCCTGTTCGTTGTCGTGATTCTGCAAAGCAGCAACAATCCAGCCAGCTAAACGTTCCATGTGCTCTGGCCTCATGCCGCGCGTCGTAAGTGCGGGCGTACCCAAGCGAAGCCCACTTGGCGTAAATGCCGGTTGTGTGTCGTCAGGAATAACATTTTTGTTAGCATTAAGGCCAACTGCGTCTAAGGCGACTTCAGCAACGGCACCATCTATGCCTAGACTTTTTTGCACGTCGATAAGCATCATGTGGTTATCGGTTCCACCCGTTATGAGCGCTAAGCCTTTTTCTTGCAACGCTGCGGCCAATGCCTGCGCGTTTGCTTGCACAGTTTTGGCATAGTCCTTAAACGAAGGTTGAAGCGCTTCATCAAACGCAACTGCTTTTGCCAGTATGGTATTCATATGCGGGCCACCCTGTAAGCCCGGAAACACGGTGCGGTCTATAAGCGTCGGCAGGTTTTCAATTGTTTTTTCTGGTTTTTGCAGCGGGCTCGACACCACGCCTTTGCTTAGAATCAATCCGCCTCTCGGACCACGGAGAGTTTTGTGCGTTGTGCTGGTCATTACGTGGAATCCGAAATCAAATGGGTTCGCGAGTACCCCGCCCGCAATCAAGCCTGCAATGTGGGCAATGTCTGCAGCCAAGACTGCACCAACTTTACTGCCAATGTCTGCAAAGCGTGCGTAATCAAGTTCGCGTGGATACGCTGAATAGCCGACTAATATCATTTTAGGTTGGTGTTCTAAAGCAAGTCGTTCCAATTCATCGAAATCAATTTCGCCCGTTTCAACGTTTTTCATTTTGTACCGAACAAAATTAAACTGGCCCGCGAGTACCGTAACTGGATGTCCGTGGGTCAGGTGCCCGCCATGGCTTAAGTCCATTGCAAGCACAGTATCGCCAGGCTCGAGCCATGCATGATACAGCGCCTCATTCGCTTGTGCTCCAGAATGCGGCTGCACATTTGCGTGATCTGCGCCAAATAGCTGTTTTGCCTTTTCTATGGCGAGTAGCTCGACTTTATCGGTATTTTCTTGACCACCGTAATATCGCTTGCCTGGATAGCCTTCAGAATACTTATTCGTAAAAACGCTCGCAAGCGCTTCGCGCACGTCTTTGCTGACATAATTTTCAGACGGAATAAGCTCGATTCCTTCGAGTTGACGCAGTTCTTCGGCAACAACTAAATTTTGCAAATCATTATTTTGTAACATACTGACTTATAGTATACCGTAAACAGCCCTAGATTGACTTTTATTACCACATTTGATATAGTTTATGCACAATATGAGCACAAACAATACCAAAATTGGTAGTTTAATTTCTCAAATTCGACAACAACGCGGCTTAACACAAGCCGAGTTTGCTAAAAGACTTGGCACCAGTCAATCAGCTGTTAATCGCATAGAACAAGGCAAGCAAAACCTCAGCCTTGAAACTATAAGTCGCATTAGCGATGCCCTCGGTCGCAACATCGTAAACATTAATACGAGCAGCAGTATTGGCTTCATGATTAACGGCGGTAAGGAACTTTCTGGTTCGGTTGCGATGAAATCAAGCAAGAACGGCGCCGTTGCCCTGCTTGCCGGCTCGCTTTTAAATAAAGGCACAACCATACTCGAGCAAGTGCCTAAAATTGAAGAAGTTTTTCGACTTTTAGAAGTACTTGAAAGTATTGGCGTAAAGATTCGCTGGATTAACGATAGCGACCTTGAGATTAAGCCACCAGCAAAACTCGAGCTCGACAAAATTGACGTCGATGCCGCAAAAAAAACACGCAGCATCATTATGTTTATCGGCTCAATAATGCACCTCGAGCAATCTTTTAGCTTGCCATATGCCGGGGGTTGTCACCTTGGTAAACGAACTATTGGTGCGCACGAATTTGCGCTTGAGCAGTTTGGGGTAAAAATTGAAACCGTAACCGGTAGGTATAATATTACCGTCAACAAAACGCTCCCCCGCGAAGTTGTTATGTACGAAACCGGTGACACCGCTACTAATAACGCCCTATTTGCAGCAGCGTACTCTGAAGGAACTACGGTTATTCGTATGGCGGCTAGCAACTACATGGTGCAGGACGTTTGTTTATTCTTGCAAAAACTTGGTATTAAGGTGGAGGGCATCGGCACGTCTACCATTACTGTTCACGGCATTGGCGCACCCGTAAATAAACGCGTTAAATATCGCGTTACCGAAGACCCACTCGAAGCTATGTTGTTTATTACTGCGGCAATTGTAACGAACTCAGAAATCACCTTACAGCGTGCGCCAATAGACTTTTTACTGCGCGAAATGCTCGTCCTTGAAAAAATGGGTGTGACGTTCACGAAAAGCGAACCCTACACCGCCCATAACGGCTTTACACGCCTTGTCGACATTACCGTACACAAACACGGCAAACTGGTTGCACCACCCGAAAAAATTCACCCAATGCCCTACCCTGGCATCAACATAGACCACCTACCGTTTTTTGTGCCGATTGCCTCAATCGCCGAAGGCGAAACGCTTATTCACGACTGGGTATTTGAAGACCGCGCGCTCTACTACACCGAACTGAACAAGCTTGGCGCAAACGTGCGCATGCTCGACCCGCACCGCGTAACTGTTGGTGGCCCAACAAAGTTTAAGCCTGCTGAAGTTATTTGCCCGCCAGCGCTTCGCCCGGCAACCATAATTATGCTTAGTATGCTTGCAGCACCCGGGCAGTCTGTATTGCGTAACATATATTCGATTAACCGAGGCTATGAAGCACTCGCAACTCGTTTAAGCGAGCTCGGAGCAGACATAAAAACACTCCACGACCTGTAAAAAGTCGTGCTATAATTACCCCTGTTGTACGCAATGATTCAAAGTATGCGGGTGTAGTTCATCGGCTAGAATGCGAGTTTTCCAAACTCGAGAGGAGGGTTCGACTCCCTCTACCCGCACCATATTTATTGAACGTTACTTACAAAATTGGTACGTGCCCGCGTAGCTCAGTGGATTAGAGCAATGGGCTTCTATCCCACAGGTCGGGGGTTCGAGTCCCTCCGCGGGTACCAATTTCAACTAAGGCTAAGGCAACGCCTACATTGCCTTTTCCCTGTTAAAACGGTACAATAAAGCGGCTTTTGCAGATTATGGCGAGTTTAGCTCAGTTGGTTAGAGCGTCGGGTTGTGGTTCCGAAGGTCGTGGGTTCGATCCCCATAACTCGCCCCAAATAAAATGCCAGTCCTTGCGACTGGTATTTTATTAGGGCATGTCCTGAGACCGGGACTGCGACTCGCCAATTTATTGGCGATGGTCGTGGGTTCGTGAAGCGAAGTTTGAGCGCAGGCGCTTGCGCCGAGCACATGCGAGCGGAAATAGACAGGAGCGTAGCCCTGCGCATACCCATACTTCATTCATGGAAACCTACGCGCAGAAGCTTGCTTCAAGCATAGGTTGCAGGCGCATATGCAATATATGCCCATAACCTCCTCAATATATTGACTTTTCTATGTTTTTATTATAATATATAGTCATCCGTTCTAGGGGAAGGTGCCCGAAAGTGAAGGCATTTTTGCGAGGATTCGGCTATGCCTTCAACGGCATTCGGATTGCCGCCAAGGGGCGCAACATGCGCGTCCACCTGGTGGCTACACTTGGAGTTATCGGGCTCGGGCTCTACGTCCAGCTCCCGAGCACCCAGTGGGCGATTATCGCCATCTGCGTTGGCTCGGTGCTTGCGGCAGAAACCGCGAACACCGCCATCGAGGAACTCTGCGATTTCGTTATGTCCGAGCGCCACCCGGCAATCGGCCGCATCAAGGACTTGGCCGCCGGGGCGGTACTGCTGCTGGCCATCACAAGCGCCATTGTGGCAGTGCTCGTCTTCAAACCATACATCTTCTAGGAGGAACACCAAGGCCCTGCGCATACCGCGCGGGGCCGTTTCAATTCTTAGCCAACGGCAACGGGCAACCACAAAAGTGTTGCCGCAAGTACCGGTACAATCACATTGTCGCTCCCTTTAGGGGCTACTATTTCTACAAAGGTTAAAATTATGGCACTACTCGCGCTTAAAAGTACTGGTAGAGCCGGACTTATCATACCAGCGATAAGCGACTCCCCATTTAACCCAAACCAATAAACTAGATTTAACCCAAATGAAATTATAAGAAACGTAAGCGATCCGGCAATACTTTTGTGTATGTTTTTATAGCGGTATTGTATAGCACTACGTCCTAAGCCCACACCAACTATGGCGGCAAATCCATCCGCGAGCGCCATCTGCAAAATTGCTATAGTAAAGATTGCGTCGTCTTGAAATAAAAGCGCGACAATGCCAATGCCAAGCGCATACCAAATTTCACCATATGTTGCCCGCCTAACCGCTTTAAACGAGCGCAGCAAGTTTAATTTCTTTACCGTCACAATCATGGCTACGAACACTAAACTAAGTAGTGCAATTTGATAATGAGATAAAAACAATGGCCAAAAAGCCACAAATGTGGCCGTAAGAATATGCACAAATTTTCGTGCAAATTCCCCTTTTAGTATTCGTTTTCGGCTGAGATACTCGCCCGCAAGCAGTATGACGCCCGTGCCTGCGCAGGCAAGCAACATTGGAAGCATAAAAATAATTATACTCCTGGTTTTAGCCAAACAAAAAAGGTCTAACAAGGAGACCTCTTTTGTTTGGTCGGGGTGAAAGGACAAATCACTTTACTCTTACGCAGAATTCGGCATCGGTGCAAGCACCTGCTGGCGAATTCTTGGCGCCCGTACCTTCGACTATCGCCAAGCACGCTTGTCGAGTCGAAGAACCGAGCTCTAACTCATACCAATCAAAAAGAGTCTCCGTTCGGAGACTCTTTTTGATTGGTCGGGGTGAAAGGACTCGAACCTTCGACCTCACGGTCCCAAACCGCGCGCGCTAGCCAACTGCGCCACACCCCGCTATTTGCGTAAAAACACAAATGCAAACATGATTATACCCTGTTATTAACAATTTTTACAGAGGAAAATCTATTATTTTCTGAATTCGCTCTATGCTACGCGCAAAACCAGTTTTAGTATCAATGTCCAGAAGCACCGCATTGAACTGATACGGTGGCTTAGTATCTATGGTATTTACGTTTTTTTCGCCGCTATGCCAACGTGGAATAATCACATCTAAAGGAACACCCAACGACGAATGGAGCGTACCGCACATACCAACATCGGTTACGTGTGCCGTACCTTTTGGCAGCACCATGGCATCGGCACTCGGCACATGCCAATGGTCACCGACTACCGCGCTTACCCTGCCGTCAACATAGTACCCAAACACACGTTTTTCGCTCGAAACATCACCATGAAAATTCACAATTATGGCGACCGTCGGTTGCATGCGTAAATCTTCTAGAACTTGATCGATTTTTTGCAGTGGATTTGACGTGCCCGCCGGGTAGCCCTTAGGAAACGTAGCGCCCATAACGGAAACGAGCGCCACCGCCCCGTACTTCGTTTCAAAAAGTTTGTAATCTGGCCCGGGGTTCTGCTTAAGATTCGCAGGTGCATTTACTGGAATATTTTCGGATTCAATCATGTCGAGTGTTTGGCTACGCTCCACGCTGTGGTTGCCACCCGAAAAAAAATCGACTCCTGCTGCCTGCAGTTCTTTAAAGTGGGCTTTGCTCATACCAACACCGTGGCTCACGTTTTCGGACTGCGCTATTACTAAATCGATTTTATACTTTTTCCGTAACGACGGCAGAAGTTCGGCCACCACTTTTCGACCAGGACCCGCCATAATGTCACCTATATACAAGACTTTCATGGTGGCGGCCCCTTTCTGAACTATTTAGCAAATTCTATCGCACGTGTTTCACGAATAACATTCACCTTAATGGTACCTGGGTACTGCATGGTAGATTCGATTTTATTTGCAATATCACGGGAAAGCTTAATAGCAGATAAGTCATCAATGTCACCTGGGCGAACAAACACACGTACTTCACGCCCAGCGCTAATGGCATATGACTTTTCAATGCCCGGAAAGCTGTTGGCAACGTTTTCGAGCTCTTGCATACGCTGCGAGAAATTTTCGGCGCTAATGTTACGGGCGCCAGGTCGTGATGCGCTAATAGCATCTACAACACGCACAATAAGCGCTTCGGTTGTCGTTGCTTCCATGTCATCGTGGTGCGCTTCGGCTGCGTGGGCGATTTCTTCTGGAACACCATACTTTCGCGCCATTTCACCACTAATGTGGTGATGCTTACCTTCCATTTTGTGGGTGAGGGCCTTGCCAAGGTCATGAATAAGCGCCGCATACTTGGTAATACGCACATCGGCACCAAGCTCTTCGGCGATAACGCCTGCAAGGTGCGCCATTTCAGTACTGTGCTTAAGCACGTTTTGCCCATAACTTGTTCGATATTTAAGTTCACCTAAGAGCTGTACGATTTCGCGCGGAATACCCACAACACCAACTTCACGCGCAGCGTCTTCACCGGCACGAGTAACATCTTTTTGCACTTGTTTTTGCGCTTTATCGACAACTTCTTCAATACGGCCTGGGTGCACGCGACCATCTTTTAAGAGCATCTCGAGCGCTTGGCGAGCAATTTCCCGACGGACCGGGTCAAAACTACTTAAAATAATCATACCCGGGGTGTCATCCACCATAATGTCAACGCCAGTTGCACGCTGAAGCGCTTGAATGTTGCGGCCTTCTTTACCAATAATTCGGCCCTTCATCTCTTCGTCTTCAAGTTTAACTGCAGTAACCGTTCGTTCGGCGGTAACTTCGCTTGCCATTCGCTCCATGGCGCTCACAATGATTGCGCCGGCGGTGTCTTCGGCCTCTTCCTTAGCTTCTGCCTGCAATTTTGCAACAAGACCCGTCAAGTCGTTGCGAATATCACGTTCAGTCATTTGCATAAGCTTGTCAGCGGCTTCTGTCTTGGTCAGCTTTGCAATTTTTTCGAGCTTGTCTTGTTGCTTGGTGCGAAGTTCGCGAATTTCGTTTTTAAGCCCTTCTACTTCGTCCTCGTTTCGGCGCAGCTTTTCACTTCGCTTATCGAGCTCGTCCAACTTAGAATCTAGCGAGCGCTCACGATCAAGGAGGCGTGATTCGAGCTCTTTCGTTTCTTTACGGCGCTGCTGCTCTTCGCGGCGTGCGTCTTCGGCGAGCTTAAGCGCATCTTCTTGTGCTTTTTTAGCTATTGCTGCTGCCTCTTTATTGGCCTTAGCCAACTGCTTTTCTGCCTCGTGGGCCGCTGAACCAATTTTTCGGCGTGTTGTTACTTGACTGATTCCAAAACCAGCCCCAATACCAACAAGAGCCAACACAATTGTTATTGGATCCATGTCGTATCCTTTCTATCTGT
>CAZPLH010000022.1:0-11052 GCA_964587465.1 uncultured Candidatus Saccharibacteria bacterium
TACAAACTCTGCGCAGAATATCGCAGTGGTAGGCGACGACTGGCAAAGTATTTACAGCTGGCGCGGTGCGGATTTTAAAAATATTCTGAACTTCGAACGTGATTACCCAAAGTGTACGGTCATTAAACTCGAGCAAAACTATCGCAGCACCAAGCACATTTTAGATGCCGCGCATGCAATTATTACGAAAAATCAGCAGCGTTCTGACAAGCAGCTTTGGACTGCCGCGGGCGCTGGGCAGCCTGTGCAAATTGTGCCCGTTATGAACGAGCGTGCTGAAGGCGAGGCCATAGTACGCCGCATAAAAACGTACACCGACATGCGCGCGCGGGATTATAAAGATTTCGCGGTGCTGTATCGTACAAACGCCCAAAGCCGAAGCCTCGAAGAGCAATTTATTCGCTACGGCGTGCCCTATAAAATTGTGGGTGGTCTACGGTTTTATGACCGCGCCGAAATTAAAGACATTTTGGCCTATCTTCGGCTTATTTATCAGCCCGAAGACGAAGTAAGTTTTGCGCGCATTATTAATGTGCCGACACGTGGTATTGGTGCAAAGTCGGTTGCCGATTTCCTAGACTGGCGTAATAGCGAAGGCCTACAGCTAAGCGAAGCATTGCAACGCGCGGGCGAAAGCCGCATAACGCCGCGGGCTAAAACGGCTATTCGGGACTTTGCGAATTTAATTACCGATATGCGCGAATTAAGCGAAGAAATCCCTGTTGCAGAGCTGCTCGATGGCTTACTGCGCCGGCTTGATTTTATACGCTCGGTTGACGATGGTACACCACAGGGCGAAGCGCGTGCTGAAAACGTTCGTGAACTTTTAAGTGTTGCAAAAGCATATAGCGAAGTTGGCCTAACCAGCTTTTTGGAAGAAGTTGCCCTTATTAGTGATTTAGACGGCCTACGAGATGACCAAGATTCGGTGACACTTATGACGCTTCATGCGGCAAAAGGGCTCGAATTTCCGGTAGTTTTTATGCCAGGCATGGAAGAAACGATGTTCCCGCATAGTCGTGCGCTCTTTGACGCTTCTGAAATGGAAGAAGAGCGTCGCCTGTGTTACGTCGGTATGACGCGTGCCCGCGAAGAGCTGTACATGCTGTATGCCGACAGCCGTGTCTTATACGGCGGCATTCAACACAACACACCAAGTCGATTTTTAGCAGAAATAGATGGTGAATTTCAGGCGCATGCCAACCCGTTTGCTGCTGCAACCCCACAATTTGCTTCGCCAGGTAACCTTATGACGCCAGACGAACCGCGGTATGTCCCAGAATTAAACGAGGGCGACAACGTGCGGCATCAGATTTTTGGCATTGGTACGGTTATGGAGCTCGACGGCGATAATGCGACCATTTACTTTAAAGGCAAGGGTGCCAAAAAATTGAATATTAGCTTTGCACCGCTCGAAAAACTGTAATGAAACCGCCAAAAGTTTTCGGAAAAATCATATATTTTTGCGGATACCCCGTATTTCGGCTCCTCATTAAAGGTACGACGCGCGCGTACGTGGTTGTGCGCGTTAAAGACGAGTTACTCGTGACGCAAAATTGGCTTGGGTTCCAAAAAAAGTGGCGGTTACCTGGGGGCGGTGTGCATGATGGTGAAGCACCCGTGCACGCCGTACAACGCGAGTTAGCCGAAGAAGTAGGGGTGCGTACGAACGAACAAAACCTTCAGCTACTGGGCGAATTTACTTCTGAATTTAACTACCAATACTCTTTGTTCGAACTTACTTTGCCAGAGAAGCCAGAGCTTACCGTAGACGAGCGCGAAATTTTACGTGCACAATTTATGCCTCTGGCAGATATTGCCAATGTGTATGTCAGTGAAGAGATCCGTAACTTCTTGAAACTGGTCAAAAAAGACCCAATTTGATATAGTTATAAGAACACCCGTGCGACTTCCGCTGCCGAGACCATCACACGTGTGGCAAAAATTATGCAGACAGTAAATTCTTACTTGAACAGACTTATTCACGCGCATGCGTTTGCCTTTGGTATTTTTGTATCATTGTTTGCGTTTGTGTTTTTTGCCGGTGGCTTAGTAGTCGCCAATGGCCAAACACTTGGGCCAAGTGACAGTAAAATTGTTAATTTGTCAGTAGACGGCAAACAGCAAAGCATTCCGACCCGCGCCGAAAACGTGCAGGCATTCTTAAATAACGCTGGTGTTAAATTGGGCGAATACGACTTAGTAGAGCCAGCCCTGCAGACCGATATTACTGAAGATAATTTCACCGTTCAGGTATACCGCGCACGCCCGGTTACCATTGTTGACGGTACCACCGAAACGCGTGTTATGACACCATACACCTCAGCACAAACAGTGCTCGAAAAAGCAGGCGTAAAAACCTACCCCGAAGACATTTTAAGTTTTAACGCACCAGATAATTTTGTCGACACGCAAATTCTTGGTCAAAAGTTGGTTATTGACCGTTCGTATGCGGTAACGGTAAGCCTATACGGCACACCGGCAGTTACCTACCATACGCACGCTAACACGGTGGGCGAGCTTTTGGCTGAAAAGGGAATTGTTGCCGAAGAAGGCGCAACCATTACCCCAGCGGTAGATGCACCACTGAGCGAAAAAACAGCCATTTTTATTAGCAAGTTCGGCAAGAAGGTTATTACGCAAGAAGAAGTGGCCGCGTTCCCTGTAAACTCAACTCCAGACCCAACACTTCCTGCAGGGCAGGTAAAAGTTGTTACCGCAGGTAAAAAGGGTAAAAAGCAAGTCGTGTACGAAGTGACTATGCGCGACGGTAAAGAAGTCTCACGTAAGAAAATTCAGGAAGTCATTACCGTTGAGCCAGTTGCGCAAGTGCAGCTTAAGGGCACAAAAGCAGTCGTTATTGTGGGCGACCGCCTAACATGGCTTAAAGAAGCCGGTATTGCTGAATCAGACTATTTTTATGTTGATTACATTGTTGGGCACGAAGGTGGCTGGAACGGCACCACCAAGTGGAATAAGGCTGGAAGTGGCGCTTACGGAATTTGCCAGGCGTTACCTGCAAGTAAAATGGCCAGCGCGGGCGCTGACTACATGACGAACCCTGTAACGCAGCTCAAGTGGTGTAAGGGTTATGCAGTTGGACGCTACGGTAGCTGGTACGGTGCATACCAAGCGTGGATTTCTAAAGGGTGGTGGTAGGTCGTACGTAAGCCTGTGAGCAGCCCTGCCCCTAAAAAAGAACTTGGCCAGCACTGGCTGCGCGACATAGCAACGCTCGATGCAATTGTAGATGCAGCCGCGGTAGAGCAGGGTGACACAGTGCTTGAAATTGGCCCAGGACTTGGTACGCTCACCGCACGGTTATTAAGAAAAGGCGCCACCGTTATTGCGGTAGAGTTTGACCATGTGCTGGCGGCTAACTTGCACGAATCACTCACAAAACAACTGGGCGCAGAAGCAACAAGTAAACTTACGGTTACTGAATCTGACATTTTGTCTTTCGACCTAACCAAATTACCTGCAAACTACAAAGTCGTAGCCAACATACCGTACTATTTAACGTCGCATCTTATTCGTATTTTAGGCGAAAGCAGCAATGCGCCAACGCATGCATCACTGTTAGTTCAAAAAGAGGTGGCCGAGCGCGTGTGTGCCGCCCCAGGCGATATGTCGTTGTTAAGCGTTAGCGCCCAAGTGTTTTTTAATGCCTATTTGGGCGATGTCGTACCTGCCGAACTGTTCACGCCACCGCCAAAAGTAGATTCGCAGGTGTTATTGCTTGTTCGTCACGAACAGCCGCTGGTGCCAGTTGCGCAACAAAAAGACTTTTTTAGATTGGTAAAAGCAGGGTATGGCGAACGGCGCAAAAAACTGCGCAGTAGCTTGGCAGGGGGCTTACATATTTCAAAGCCAGAAGCCGATTCCCTGCTTGAAAAAGCTGGCATTGATGGCGACTTGCGCGCGCAGGCACTTTCAATTGCTGATTGGCAAAAATTATTTACTACTCTTTCTTAGTAACTTTACATTGTAAAGTTACTAAGTTGCTGTATACTTCAGGTAAGAACATGAGCGAAATCACACAAAAAGCAGCTATCCGCCTTGAAGGCCGCGCCTTGCCGGTTGTACTATTGACCATTTTTATTGACGTACTTGGGGTGAGTATTCTTATTCCGGTACTGCCGCAGCTTATATTTCAAATATTTATTCCGGCAGGATTTAGTTACGACACAAGTTTAGTGTTGCTTGGGTGGTTAACGGCTATATTCCCCCTTATGCAGTTTTTGGCTACGCCAATTTTAGGGCAACTAAGCGACCGCTATGGTCGTAAACCCGTTTTAATTTTTAGTCTTATTGGTACGTTAATTGGCTATGTTATTTTTGCAATTGGTATTGCAACCAAAAACATCCCGCTTATATTTATTGGCCGCGCACTCGATGGTATTACCGGTGGTAATTTAAGTGTTGCCCGTGCGGTTATTTCAGACGTTAGTACACCTAAAAACCGAACGCGAAACTTCGGCCTTATTGGCGCGTGCTTCGGCATTGGTTTTGTTATGGGGCCATACATTGGCGCTCGGCTGGCAAGCCCAAGTACCAGCTTTTTTGGGCTATTTGACACGCCGCAGTGGTTTGGGCCGGCAGTGCCGTTTTGGTTTGCGGCAATTTTGGCAGCCATTAATATATTGTGTGTCATTGCCTTCTTACCAGAAACGCACCAGCACATTAATGCAAAGCTAAAAATGCATTGGGCAAAATCGCTTACTAATATTAAGCGTGCAGCAACGCATCCGTCTCTTCGTATTATCTTTACTGCCGAATTTTTGTTCTGGGGCGGATTTACCTTCTTTACGACGTTCTTCCAAATTTTGCTTATAAAAAAACTTGGCTTTACGCAGGCAAATATTGGCGACTTCTTTGCCTACATTGGGCTATGGATTGCTATTAGCCAGGCAGCCCTTGTGCCGTTCTTGGCAAAACGATTTAGCAACGCCACCATTTTAAAGGTCGGGTTATTTGGTATTGGCTTTGCGCTGCTTATTCAACTATTGCCGAACAATACCACGCAGCTTTTGTTGGTCGCGCCACTCATTGCCGTATTTAACGGCATGGTTATTGCCAACTCGAGTTCGCTGGTTAGTTCTATTACAGGCCGCAAGTCGCAAGGTGAAGTTTTAGGTATTGAAGCCAGTGTGCAGGCGCTTGCACAAGCCATACCGGCAATAATTGCGGGCTATGTTGCGGTTGTTGGCATTAACTTACCGGTTATTGTGGGCGGCATTAGTGCGCTTGTTGGCGGACTTATATTCACCCTGTTTTACCGAGCACCGAAAAAACTCATAGAAGACGTCGAACCAGCCTAAGTGTAAAAGCACTAGCATTTTTTGCTAAAAAGTGCTATAGTATTTCTTGAGGTGATTTTAGTGACGTTAAAAATCGCTACGCCTAACATGGGGCTGATTTTAGCTCGACATTGGACCTTAATAATCTATTCGTGCAAGTCGGTTGCCGCACTGTTACCGTGGCAATACAAGTAGATGCAAAAACATCTCTAATGGCTCGACTTGGCGGAAACTTTAGTTTCAGCCCAGCTGTTGCCGCTGCTGCCTAATTTATTGGTAGCGATTTCGCGCTAGACATCAGATATAGCAAAGAGATCTCATATTTTCTGATTGCTCGTAAGTGTGCCGAATGAGCGCTTACGCTAAGACTTCCAGACTGCTGCTGTTTGTTTTTCGCTTATTTACCGGCAAACAGCCTAAGATTTGTAAGTAAGCTAAACTTGTAGAGGAATAGGTTAGAATCCGATGGACCCGGGAGCATTACCCGGCAGCTCCACCAAATGAGCATCAGAGAAATCTGGTGCTTTTTTGATTTCAACGAAGCTACAGTTTGCGCGTATACTAGGAAGTAGAATAAGGGGGTTATTTTGCTGCAAGTAACAAAGGTTAGTAAGGTTTATGGGAAAAAAGAAAACGCTTTTTCGGCGCTCGACAACATTAGCGTTACATTTAAGCCGGGTAGCACTAATGCTATAGTTGGCAAAAGTGGTAGCGGCAAAAGTACGCTACTGCACATTTTAACGGGACTCGACCGACCAACAAGCGGCGATGTGCTCGATGCCGAAAAAAGCATTTTCAAAAGCTTCGACACCGACACGTGGCGTGGGCAGAACGTTGGCGTTGTGTTTCAGCAATTCTTTTTGCAACCTAACAATAGCGTGCTTGAAAACGTCGCATTGCCCCTAAAAATCCAAGGGCAAAAAAAGAAAGTACGGCTCGTAAAAGCAGCGGAAGCACTAGAAAAAGTTGGCCTCAGCGACAAAGCAAAAAACCGCGCTAACGACCTTTCGGGCGGACAAAAACAACGCGTTGCCATTGCCCGCGCACTTGTGGGTGACCCGAGTATTTTAATTGCCGACGAACCAACAGGTAATTTGGACAGCGAAAATGGCGCAATAATCGAAGATTTGCTGTTTGAACTCAACAAAAAGTTCAAAACAACCGTCATTATTGTGACGCACGACGAAGACCTTGCTAAACGCTGCCAAAACATTATTCGCCTGCGTGACGGTAAGCTGGTGGCTGCACCAAAGAAAGGTGGCAAAAAATGAGAGTAATCGACATTGCGACCACCGCCAACAGCAATTTACGCCGCTCTAAACTACGTACCTTTTTGACCTTGCTTGCCATAGGCATTGGCACCTTTACATTGGCGCTCAGCCTAGGGCTTGGCCAAGGCCTGCGCAATTACATATCTTCGCAACTAGGTGAATATAAAGGGGTTAATTTGTACCAAGTTACCAAAGCAGGAGCGAATGGCTTTAGCGGCGGTTTTGGCAACGGCGATCCTAAGGAATACGATGCCAACAAGGCAAATTCGGCCAATAATTTTGCCGACTCGTTTTTAAGCCCAGCAGATATCGACACCATAAAAAACACAAAGGGCGTCACCGATGTGCAGTTACCTTACAGCGCTACATTTGAATATGCTACCGCACCAAACGGCAAAAAATACGATGCCCCAAGCAGCATGTTTTTGAGCCAAATGCCCATGCGCATTAACGAAGGTACTACATTGAGCGCAAACGGCGATGCCGGCCAGGTGCTTATTTCGCGTAAATACATTTCGTTAGTGGGCGCTGCAAACACAAATGAAGCAATTGGTAAAAAACTAACAGTTACCTATAAAACTAAATCCGGCGAAAGCGTCACCGAATCAATGACTGTAAAAGGCGTGTACGAGCCAACACTTGTTGACGCACCCATTACCATTAGCCAGCCCGACGCGCAGCGTATTGCAACTACGCAATCTTTAGTAGGCCAGCCACAATTCTTTTTTGTCTATGTTTCTAAAACAAGTGATGTCACCGACGCGCAACTTAAAGCAAATCTAAAAGCTGCTAAATTCAGCACCCAAAGCCTAGAAGATATTAATAATACGCTCAATAGTATTGTGACCGGTGTGCAAATGTCGCTGGCAGCGTTTAGCGGAATTGCAATCTTAGCTTCGGTTATCGGTGTCATTAACACGCTGTTTATGGCTGTACTTGAACGCACCCGTGAAATTGGGCTCTTTAGAGCATTGGGCGCAAAACGTAAAACTATTTTTGCTTTGTTTAGCGTAGAAGCAGCCCTGCTCGGTTTTTGGGGTGGTGTATTTGGGCTAATCTTTGCCTTTTTGGCTCAAACGGGTATAAACGCAGTAGCGTCGAGCACGTTCTTGAAAGGCGTAGAGGGTATTCAACTTTTGAACATTACCCCGGTACTTATTGTGCTTATTATTGTAGTAATGGCAGCCATTACGCTTCTTGCCGGGCTATTGCCTGCGCTTAAGGCAAGCCGCTTAGATCCAATCGAAGCCTTGCGCTACGAGTAGTCTTTTGTATTAATGGGCGCTTACGCTTATAGTTAAGGCTAAGAATTCCGCGGACTCATGAAACAATTGTTAAAGAAAAAACCAAAAGCTCCCGATCAACCCGTTATTAGTGGGCATGTTGCGCACTACATTGACTACAAGTCAAAGCGGTACCACCAAATTACCATGGTAAGCACCCTTTTGGTGTTTGCCATTGCTGGGTCGTTAGCCGTTTTTGGCACTTCGGCAGCTGTACGAAAATTCGTGTCGGTCGATGCTGAAAGCGCTGTAAAATCGGGCAATGTAAGTACTGCAACTGACACAAGTGCATCAAGTGGTGGTGCTCTACGGTTTGAAGCGCCGCCGACTACAACCACACCTCCACCAACGACTACACCGCCGCCTCCAACCGACTCTGCTGTCTTACCAACGTGGGGTGCGCCTATTTACCGCGAAGAATTTTCGGGTAGCAGTGTCGACACCACCCGATGGGGTGTGTATCACAATAACTACGGGTCTGGTAATAACGAACTTGAATGTAATACGCCAAATAACGTTGCCGTCAGCGGCGGGCTATTAACCATTACGGGTAAAAAGCAAACCTATGCCTGCCCGGGTGCTGGTACGTATCAGTACACCTCGGCATTTTTAGGTTCACGAAATGCTAGCACGCCTCGGTACTATCCGCTTTATGGACGATTTGAAATGCGCGCACGTGTGCCGCATGGCCAAGGCTTGTGGCCAGCGTTTTGGCTGCGGCATAAGGCCGGTTCGAGCGTTGCAGAGGTAGACATTGTTGAGATTTTTCACAATCAGGTACCAGGCAAAGTAACGAGTACGCTTCATTTTCCATCAACACTAGGTTCGAATACGGCAAAAAAGAATACCGCATTTGAAACAGCTGTGCAGGGCACGGGTGGCTGGCATACTTTTGCGGTAGAAATAACTAACGCGGGCACTAACGCAGTAAAGTTTGCCTTTTTTGTCGATAATGTTCAGACGCTTACATATACCAATACAAATGCGAGCACATGGGTGAACGGTTACGAAAATGGTGCTTGGGATATCGCGGTCAATATGGCCATTGGCGGTAAATATGTCGGAAACCCCGACAGTCAGCTTGGGTATTTACCCGATGTAAACAAATGCTCACTGAGTTATGCAGCCCCCGCTAATAACGACCCGAGCACTTGTTCCAAAACGGGCATTTGGCTCGCTAATATGGCTCAGCGCGATGCGGTATATCAAGTAGATTATGTACGTGTGTGGCAGCACCCGTAGTGGCGCTTTTCGCTAATCTGTTTTACAATAGCGTAAATGACAAAAAAAGAAATTTGGGTAACAGTTAGTATTTTTTTGGTAGTGCTGCTAGGGGCTGCTGGCGGTGTGTTTACTATGGCAAGGATGCAGTCGGGAGCCAAGGCGAGCACGCTTTCAAGCGTCAAGCCAACAACCCAGAGTGCGCAGTCTGACTTAAGTCTTCGTCAGGCGGAAACAAATGGTGGAACAAATGTAAGCTCTAATGAGTCAAATGGCGGACTTACAGTAGTCGCCGGCCAAAACACTTCTAATCCGGGCCAACTAGGAAGCGGGCAAGTTGCCACAAGTAACACGAATAGCTCTGGCTGTAATACGTATACCGCGCCTGGTCCAGAAACTTTTTCGCAGTACGAGCAGTATAAAAATAACCCGGCAGCACTTACTGGAGATATTTCGGTTTGCCCGAATGGCGCCGAGCTAAAAGCGGGCTATAAAGCAGCGGTGTATTACAAAGGTTGGCTCACAAACGGCACTTTGTTTGACCAATCACGCCCAAACGATAGCGGCCAGCTACAGCCCTTTATTTTAACTGTTGGCGCCGGCCAGGTTATAAAAGGCTGGGAGCAGGGGTTACTGGGCATGAAGGTCGGTGGGACGCGACGCATTATTGTACCGTCTGCACTTGGCTATGGGGCGGCAGCGCAGGGGAGCATCCCTGCAAATTCAATGCTTATTTTCGACGTGCAACTACTTGACATTCAAGCGCCACAATAATGCAGCCCAAAGCCGATTTACCTTGTGCCGATAAACTCGCGTTTGATACACAAAAAGCGGCTGAAGGTGCAGCTACTGTTGCCGATTATCAACATGGAACAAAACTAAAAGCTTATAGGTGCCGGCACTGCGGCCTGTGGCATATGGCAACGCACTACTAACGTAATAACACGAAACTTATAGTAAGCTTAATACCATGAGCAGTATCACAAAAATTTCAAAAATTACTTTGGTTGTCGGCGCGCTGCTTGTATTAACGGGCAGTTTTTTATTTGGTGGTACAAAAGTTTTGGCTGCGGCGTGTACAAACACGAGTAATTACGGCGTCGCAACAATGACCGTTGCGGTTCCTGCTGCGGGCGAGTACCGTGTTTGGAGTCGTATGAAGGTACCGAGTAGTTCTGCAAGCTCGTATCAACTTGAAGCAGACGGAAATACCTGTTGGCAAGTTGGCGGCAGTAACGTTCCAACGAATACGTGGACATGGGTTGACTGGTATGGCGGGTCGAGCACGCAGAAAATCAACTATACCTTTAGTGCCGGAAATCATACATTGAAATTGATTGGCTCTTCGACGAACGTGCAGGTAGACAAGGTAATTCTGCTTGGAACGGGCGAGCAGTGCTCGGACAGCACAACGACACCAAGCGGTGACGGGTCGAACTGCGCAAATGGGCCGACAGCTACAACTACCCCAGGCGGTACAACGACCCAGCCACCCGTTACTTCGGGCACCACCACGCCAAGTATCGTAGAAGAAAATAAGGCAAACGCAGTACAAACAAGTTACATCATCGACGGAAAAGTAGTTCAAACATCGCCCGGTGCTGCACCGCTCGATACTTCAAAGCTTGCTGACGGAACCTATTCGGTAGAAACAGTTGTGAACTTAAAAGATGGAACTGAAGTTAAGGCGACTGAAGTTATTGCCGTAAAAAACAAGAAGTCATTTATACAGAAGAACCACATTTTGATCATTGCCCTAGCCATCATTTTGGCTGTTGGGTTATTTTTGCTGTGGCGAATTTTCTTTAGAGGAAGTTTTCCGCTTGTTGCAAACCTGTTTCAAAAAAAGGCAGGTAGCAACACTGCCGCACCAACTTCAAGCCCCCTGCAAGGCTACGCCGAGCCACAAGTAATTGTTCCCGATAAACCGAATGACACTAACCATCTAGGCTAGTTCGATGCAGCTAAGAAAAAACG
>CAZPLH010000023.1:0-11038 GCA_964587465.1 uncultured Candidatus Saccharibacteria bacterium
GGTTTGGTATCGAAAAAATTACCGGCCGTGATGTTGCAACAAAAATAATTGAATACGTAGAACGTAATGCAAAACAAAAAAATCGCCGCGACCGCGTCGGAGCGTAACGGCTTAGCTGTACCTATTTTTATTATTGGAATCATTCTATTCCTATTTGTAGTTATTGGTTTATGGCTTAAGGCTACCTTGCACGAAACAGGTAAAATAATAACCGTAGGCAATACAAGCGTTACGGTAGAAGTTGCCGACACCCAAAGCGAGCGCGAGCAAGGTTTAGGTGAGCGAGATTCGTTGCCGCAAAACCACGGTATGTTGTTTGACTTTAAAGCAGACAACAAATGGCAAATGTGGATGCTTAAAATGCGCTTTAACATAGATATGGCTTGGCTCGATGAAACAGGCAAAGTTGTGTATATCCGTGAAGATTTGACGCCCGACACGTTCCCGAACGTATTTATACCCGACAAAGATGCTCGGTATGTCCTTGAAGTGAACGCTGGTGCCCTTAAAGCTGCCGGACTTAAAGTGGGCGACACTGTCCGGCTGTAGTGTTATGCTTATGCTATGAACCCAACGGTCGTTTTATTGATTTGCGCCGGTGCGCTTACCGTTGTTAGCTTACTGTTGCGCGTTAACGCTGCGGCTATTTTTTTAACGCTTATTGCAGGCGGGCTGGTTAGTAAATTAGTGGCAACTGATGTTACACAAGTTGTTAATTCAATTGTTGCTACCAATTTTCATATGTCGAGCATCGTGCAAATAGTATTACTTGTTGTTGCGCCTATTGTTTTACTGTTTGGCTTGCGCGGAAGTGTCGGCGTAGGTGGGTTAGTGTTTCAGTTTATTCCGGCCTTAGCGGCAGGGGTGCTGCTGATATATTTTGTGCCAAGTATGTTGCCTTACGAAACGCAGCAATCAATCGTAAATTCTAGCTTGTATGGCTTTGTTAGCCCGTACTTTGGGCTCGCGGCCGCCGCCGGATTACTAGCCAGCGTTTTACAGCTATGGGCGTTAAAACCACGGCATCACGATAAGCACCATAAAAAACATCACAAATAAGTTTTAATCAAAAAATCCACCAATTAAGGTGGATTTTTTGATTGGAGGGACCAGTGGGGCTTGAACCCACGACACCCTGCTTAAAAGGCAGGTGCTCTAACCAGCTGAGCTATGGTCCCGAGTTGTAAAAATTGCCTAAAGCAGTTGCTATTTTGCCTGATAACAGCGTAAATGTCAATTGTAGACATGAAATCGTAGGCGTAAAATGACGGTAACATGGTGGCAGAAATAAGGTTTCGTAGAACAACGTCACTTATTTGGTTTTTTGTTGCACTTTTGGTGGGCTTATTTTACGCCAAGTTCACGACGCCATTGCCGGTAGTTTGGGCAATGAGCAGCTGCTTACTTTTAGTACTGCTACCACGTAAAAATGTGAGCGCACTCATGGCCGTAGTTATTGTCGGGCTCATGCTTGGGTGGTGGCGTGGGGGCGTGCTACAAAGTAAGGCTGCAATTTATAACGATTTATATAAAGAAAAAATTACGCTTGTTGGAAGAGCTACCCAAGACGGCGCATACGACGATAAATCACAACTGGCTTTTACCATTGAAAAAGCGCAGACAAATGGACAGACATTACCTGGAAAGATAAAGATTAGTGGCTTTGGCGCTCCAGACATTAGTCGGCATGATATTATTCGGGCAACAGGCAAGTTGTACCCGGCGCGTGGCGGAAATCAAGCAAGTATGTCGTTTGCTGATATTGATGTAATTGCTCGGGCCAAAAGTCCCGTAGAAACATTTCGTCAAAGCTTTACCGCCGGTATGGAGAATGCGCTGCCAGAACCAGCGGCAAGCTTTGGTTTGGGTCTGCTGGTCGGTGAGCGAAGCTTGCTGCCCGAAGATGTGGCACTCATTTTAACAGCTGCTGGGCTTACGCACATTGTCGCAGTCAGCGGCTATAATTTAACGATTATTGTGCATGCAGTTGGTAGGCTCAAACGGTGGCTTTCGCGGTTTCAAACACTCGCAATAACACTACTTTTAATTTATGGGTTTATTTTGGTGACTGGTTTTTCGCCGTCCATTGTGCGCGCCGGACTGGTGAGCGCCATTGGCCTTTTATGCTGGTATTTTGGGCGTACCGTGCGCCCGGCTTTGTTGTTGTTGCTTGTAGCAGCCTTAACGGCATTTATTAATCCGTTTTATGTATGGGGCGACATTGGTTGGTACTTATCGTTCTTAGCATTTTTTGGGGTGTTAATTGTAGGGCCATTATTGATCAAAACAATATTTAAAAAGGAAAGTGATGCGGTACCTCTTTGGGGTCAGGTGTCAGTAGAATCGTTTGCGGCACAAATAATGACGGTGCCAATAATTTTATTAATTTTTGGTAGGCTTTCGGTGGTTGGGCTACTTGCTAATATTGTTATTGTGCCCATGGTGCCGTTCGCGATGCTGCTGAGCTTTTTAGCAGGCCTTGCAGGCATGATTGCGCCGGTGATTTCGGGCTGGATAGCACTGCCTGCACGTTATTTACTGAATACGATGCTGTGGTTGGCAGACATTTTTGCAAGTTTGCCCCACGCAACGGTTTTGGTAAAAATATCGACTGGCGGCTTTATCGCATTATATGCAGTCATTGGGCTGCTCATTTTTGGGCTTAATCGAAGAGCTCAATCTGTTACAATAGTAGAAACTAGTAGGTAGTAAAGGGAACATATGTCAGGACATTCCAAGTGGTCAACAATTAAGCGTGCCAAAGGCGCCGCAGACGCTAAGCGTGGTGCGGTATTTACACGTATCGGTAACCAAATTGCAGTTGCCGCGCGTAGTGGGACTGACCCGGCAATGAACCCGGCGCTTGCAATGGCAATTGAAAAAGCCAAGGCGGCAAACATGCCTATGAGCAACGTAGAGCGTGCGATTGCCCGAGTTTCTGACAAAAATGCAGCAGTGCTTAACGAAGTAATGTATGAAGGGTACGGGCCGGGTGGCGTTGGCGTATTGGTAGAGTGCGCAACCGATAATTTGAATCGCACCTACCCAGAAGTCCGCAATGCTTTTAGCAAAAAAGGCGGGAATATTGCCGAGGCCGGTGCAGTGGCGTTCCAATTTACGCGTAAAGGCGTTATTCGCGTTAAGGCTACGGGCGATGATGCAATGCTTGCAGTACTTGATGCGGGTGCAGAAGACGTGAGCGAAGAAGATGGCGAACTTGTAGTGTATACCGAAGCAAAAGAGCTCGCTAAAGTACGGAGCGCTATTGTTGAGCAAGGATATGAAATATCTGAAGCTGAACTTACGTACGTACCAAACAACACTATTGAAATAACCGATGCTGTTGTTGCCCAGAAAATAATGAACTTAATGGATGCGCTCGACGAACTAAACGATGTTGTCGCAACGCACACAAACTTCGATATCGCTGAAGGCGTAGAGGTTTAAATGCGAATCCTGGGCATTGACCCGGGAACGGGAATTGTTGGCTTTGGCGTTATTGACACCAATGGCCGTAAACACGCGCTTGTTGATGCGGGCGTTATTAGAACACCCGCACACCAGGAATTAGAACTACGACTCAAAACTATCTATGAAGGTTTGCAGGAAATCATTAGCGAGAACAAGCCAGAAATTATGGTTGTCGAAAAACTATTTTTTGCAAAAAATGTAACAACTGCAATGTCGGTAAGCCATGCGCGTGGCGTAATTATGCTGAGCGGAGTTCAGGCTGGCGTAAAAATTGTAGAGTACACTCCATTACAAATTAAACAGGCACTGACAGGATATGGCCGCGCAGAAAAGCATCAAATTCAAGAAATGGTGCGGGTTGCTTTAGGTCTAAAAGACGTTCCGAAGCCCGACGACTGCGCCGATGCGTTAGCGGCCGCATTAACGCACGCTACTGTTCCGCAAGTTGCCCAGTTATAAGGTGATATACTCTTTAAGTAATGATTACGACACTAACTGGTACGGTTGCTGAACGCGTTGATGACATTGTTGTTTTAGATGTTGGTGGCGTAGGCTATGGCCTGTGGGTTACCAATGAAGACGCTGGCGTACTGAGTGCGGGAAAGCAGGCGAAAATATATGTGTACGAACATATTCGCGAACAAAGTCACGATTTATTTGGCTTTGTGAGCCTAGACACAAAGCGATTGTTTGAAAAACTTTTGAGCGTGAATGGTGTTGGGCCAAAAATGGCTTTAGCAATTTTGAGTGTGGGTAGTGCTAACGAGGTACGCTTGGCAATTGCCGAAGGTAACGTGAAGTACTTGCAGGCAGCCAGTGGTGTTGGTAAGAAAGTTGCGGAGCGCGTTGTAGTAGACCTTAAAGATAAAGTTGGGCTTGTAGCAAGCGACGGTGCAACATCGTTCTTAAGTGTACCGAGTAACGTAAATGATGATGCGCATGCCGCCCTTGTAGCGCTTGGGTATCCGGCGCAAGCAGCGAGCGAGCTCCTTGCGGGCATTGACGCGAACCTAAGCGTTGAAGAACGTATTAATAGTGCGCTCAAAGGAGGCGCAAGATGATAGAGCGCTTAGTAGACCCCGCTCCGTTGCAAGACGACGGCTTAACTGAAGACGTAAATGAAAATAATCTTCGACCGAAAGATTTCGAAAATTACATCGGGCAAGACAGGTTAAAGACTAACCTTAAGCTTGCAATCGATGCGGCAAAAAAACGTGGCGAACCAGTAGACCACGTTCTTTTATATGGCCCGCCAGGACTAGGCAAAACAACCATGGCGACAGTTATTGCTAATGAAATGGGAGCCCAAATCCGCATCACGAGCGGGCCAGCCATAGAGCGCGCTGGCGACCTCGCCAGTTTACTTACGAACTTGCAAGACGGCGACATTTTATTTATTGACGAAATACATCGGCTCAATCGTAACGTAGAAGAAGTGCTGTATAGTGCCATGGAAGATTTCAAGCTCGATATTATGCTTGGAAAAGGCCCAAGCGCACGAAGTTTAAGACTTGATTTGCCTAAGTTCACTATTATTGGGGCAACAACGCGAACGGGCTCTTTGGCCGCACCGCTTCGTGATAGGTTCGGACTTATACACCGGCTCGAGTTTTATTCACCGGAGCAAATTTCGCAAATTATTCACCGTTCTGCAGGAATATTAGACATTCACACAAGCCCCGAGGCTGCACAAATAATTGCATTACGATCGCGACTAACACCTCGTATTGCAAACCGATTACTAAAACGAGTTCGCGACTATGCCGATGTTAACGGTGATGGAATAATCGACACTGAAATTGCGCATAGTGCACTACAAATGCTTGAAATCGACGATTTAGGTTTAGACCCTGCCGATAGAATGATTCTGGTGGCGATTATCGACAACCATAATGGTGGCCCCGTGGGCGTTGAAACGCTTGCAGCACTTACAGCCGAAGAACGTAGTACCATAGAAGATTTTTATGAGCCATATTTAATGCAGATTGGCTTACTCGAGCGTACTCCGCGTGGACGCAAGGTTACGCCTAAGGCTTACAAGCATCTTGGCAAAAAGATTACGGGCACCGATACGCAAGCAAGCCTGTTATAATACGGGATATGGGACGATCGCTTCAAGAAACTGCTCAACTTAGAACCCTTGAATCCCTTGATAATAACGAGCAAATTTTGTGCGATGCACGTCAACACCCCTTTGGTATCGTTGCAGTTTATTTACTTTGTTTAGTTGGTATTTTAGGCGCACTTTTTGCGGTAACCATATTTTTGCCAAGTTATTTTGGCTCGAGCGCCCAGATATATTCAGTAATTGCCCTGATATCGCTTTTTATTGGCCTATTCTTAATTGTCGCCATGGTAGTAGCAACGTATGTCTACAAACAAAGTAGGCTAACCGTTACAAGCAAGAACGTCGTGCAGGTGCTACAGGGCGGTGTGTTTACACGTAAAATTTCGCAAATATCACTTGCAAATGTAGAAGATGTAACCAGCGTTCAAAAGGGTGTTTTGGCACAGTTGTTTGGCTTTGGCACGGTAAAGATAGAGACGGCGGGCGAGCAGGCAAACTTTGTCTTTAACTATGCACCGCAACCAGCGCGTATTGCTAAGATTATTCTTAATGCAAAAGATGATTTTTTGCTTCAAACAGGACAAACCGGCTCGGTTCGAAACAGGGTTAACAGAGACAACTAATTTATTGGAATGGGTTCGTTCGACCGTTGTCGAACAGTGACTCTATGCTGATGTTTTGATCTTCGAGGCTACGGAATAGTGCGACGATTTGAGGGTCCAGCCGTACGGTTTTGTAACTGTTTAATTTGTCGTCCACTTGCGACTGAGATGGTTCTGCGGTCGAAAGCAAGTAAATGCGGACTACCATAAAGCCGAATAAGCCCACGATAAACAATATAGATATAACGACTATGTGCTTAGACACATAATCTTTAGCTGCGAAAAGTTTGTCGGTAATGGTGCTTATACTCATGGTTTTACAAATATCTTTATGGTTATTGCTGCTGATACGTTGTTGTTGTCTTTAGGTGTGATACTAATAGATGAAACTTGCATGGTACGGCGATTCTTTTCGATTTTTTCAAGGAAGGAAAGAACTTGCGAATACGTTAGACGGGTTGCATCTGATGACTGGAATACGATATTCGTCTCTATGCCGAGTACGCCGCTGACACCCTCGACTGGTTTCGTTTGAGTCACGCTTGGAGTAGCGGCAGCTGCTGGCGTAGTAGTTGTAGTCGTAGCGGCAGCTGCTTTTTTCTCGCCAAGAGCTGAACTTGGGAAAGAAATTTGTTGAATTTTAATACCTGTTTCGTCGGCAATCCGCCCAATTTCTGCAACCGCTTTTGCTTGATCTTTATCTTTTGGCAGTACCTTAACAAGCGTTTCGCCGATATCTTTGTATTTTTCTAAGTCTTTCTTTGCTTGTATGTAGTAGGTCTCGCGTTCTTCGGCGACGCGGCTTTCGAGCTTAGCCTGGACTAATTTATCTGAACTTTTTTGTAAGAAGCTATTCATGAAGTAGAGTGCTCCACCAAGGCCAACCAGCAATAGCGCGACAAGGCCAATTGACACAAAATAGAAACGTTTTGCATTCATTATTGTTTTACCTCGCCTTGTGACTTAAGGTAGTTGAGCAACAAGTACGGTGAGCTACTTTTAAATAGCGCCTTAACGGTAGCGCGACAAGGTGGGGTATTTTCTGTTTGAACCTGGTTTTTTAATCCGGCTTCAGTACAAGCTATTTCAAGTAAGTCGGCTTTGTCGAATAAGCCGTTTTTTGGGTCTGATACATTTATGTATGCCTGGTTTGCGATTTCTCGCGATTGTGCTGCTATGTCGAACTGTAAAAACGTATCGTTATCATCAATACTTATTTGTTTGACATAGGCGCCTTTGGGAATAATTTCAGCAAATTTGGGTAATAGGCGTGAAAAAAGAATTTGTTTACTTAAAATTTGCGAAGCAGTTTTAAAGTTCGTAGATAACGTTTCGAGTCCTTTTTGTGAATCTTCGAGTTTCTGGTCTTTAATACGCTGCTCGACTACCTGGCCTGAATTTATATATTGTTTTTCTGAACGCGAAAGATAAAACTGACCAAAAACCGTTAGCGCAGCCATAGCAAACATGACGCCAAAAATTCCGGCAGCAACGAATACGAGCCTACGATTCCGGCGTCCATACAGGGCTTCTTCTTTTGCTTCAGGGGGGAGTAGATTAATCATTATTTCCACGCCTCTTTAGGGACAATGAGCGCAAGCCCAGCAGCAGTGACGTACATTGATTTTTCAAGTTCACTTGGGGGTTGCAGTTTACCGAAATCAAGGTGATTCCAGGGGTCGCACATACGGGCAGGCAAACGAAGCTCATTGGTAATGTACTCGCTGAGTCCGGGCATGTTGGCTCCACCACCCATGGTGATTACCTGATTAATTTTTTCTTTCGAGGTCGCGCGGTCGTCGTAGTAGCGAAGCATTTTTTTAACTTCTTTGGTCAGCGATGAAAGAATTGGGTCGAGCGCCTCTTGAATGTCTTTTTGCTTTTTGCTGACGCCTAAGCCGTACTTAGTTTTTACGGTGTGTGCAACTTGTGGACTTACATCAAGTTTTTTAGATATAAGTTCGGTGAATGTGTCGCCACCACCTGCAACGGTACCGGTTACGACAAGCTGTTGATCATAAATAGTAATGTCTACCGATACCGACCCGAAATCGATAAGTATGGTAGGAGACTTTTCGCGCTCGGAGTGCGCTACAAGTCGACTTGCGGCGCTAATGGTTGTTTCTATTGCCACCACTTCTAGACCGAGCATGCGTGTAAAGGTCATATACGAATCAATAATTTTTTTAGGAACAGCGACAACGAGTAGCTCAACATTTTCTTTTGTCTGAGCGGTAATAGCATAGTCGATATATAGTTCATCGAGTGGAACTGGCACGTATTGGCTTGTCTCCATTTGCACTGCACTGTCTAAATCTTTTTTATTCATAATTGGCAAAGTAACAATACGGTTGTATGTTTTGGCGACGGGGACTGTTAGCGCAACACGCCGAGTGTCTATTGCTCCGACAATGCCATTTTCAAATAACTCTTTCGTAACCTTTGCAAGGCCCTCTAAATCTTCTATGACACCGTCTTTGGTGGTTTTTGGACTGTATGAAGCAACGCCATAGCCGACAACTTGTTGTTTTTTGCCATGGTCAACAATCTGCATTACTTTGATGCTGCTGAAGCCAATATCAAGCCCGAATAACGGCTTGTCTTTGTACAATAGTCCACCACTCATTTTTTTATTTCATTTGCTCCAAAAAGCTTAAGCTAATACGTGAATTATACCATGATTTACTTCTAATAATACTCAAGGTGTCACCAAAACCTCTCGCCAGGAAAGTATGTTATAGCTACTGGTAATAGGGAAGCTGGGTGGTGGTGCATAGAGCAGGTTATAGTCGTACTGCGTGGTGTTGTTGAGCACGCCCGAAACGTAATTATTACTCGAAGGATCTTTTACCGCACTTCCGCAAGCCCCACTTCGTGTCCATGTCCAGGTCCATGTTTGTCGGGTGGCAATAGCGCCGTAGAAGCTAAATGTTTGATTTGCGCTTACCCAGCCTTTTGTACACGAAGAGGAACCCGAAACATAATTAGAGGGGAATAGAACCGAACCCGACTGTGCAATAATTGCAGCGTTAACTTCGAGAGCAAAATTTCCTGTATTCGGTGGGGCATATGGCGCGAGTTCAACATCTCCCTCGGCTATAAGACCTATGGCGTCGGTTCCGTTTTTAGTGCTGTATTTAATATTGTCGACGATTGTTATGTTCGCGTTGTTTGTTGTCGATGCAAGTCTGCCGGCTGCGATGGTTAATCGGCCAGTAAAGTTGCCGTTGGAGCGAATCCATACGTTGTCCTCGGCAAAAATAACTCCTGAGCTCGGTACTGCGACGGCGCTAGAAACGAGCGTTCGAGTAAGTGCACCAGTGTAGCCGGTTGTTGATGTGTCTGTTTCGGCATCGACCTTATACAGGTCGTAGGTACTATTGCTATTGAGCTGAATTAAGTAGCCTTTTGAGGTGCTGAAGCTACCGTTTGTGGCACGTTGGGGTAAATATGCTGAGGTTGTGTTGGTTGGAACTTGCGAACAGGCATTTGCGAGGTTTGCCAGACTCGCAGTTGCCGCATTTGATTGAAACGCAATCTTTTTTATTGAGCAAAGGCTGCCCGAAACTTGATTAAAGTCTATAGATGGTACAGGGTAACGCCAGTCAACCTTAGAACGGGTATTACAGTTTACTGGCGTTGTTACTGAAGAGCTGCACCAAACCCCGGGGCGCGAAGTAACATCATTTCCACCAAGCTGGCTCGAAGGGACATAGGTGGCGTTAGCGCTGGTTATATCGGCATTGCTTGCACCGTCCATGCGAATCCCCTGATTTGAGTGTACCGGGCCGTTAGACGTTTCGGTATTACCAAACCATAGTGCAGAATCTGACGCTACTGCATAGCTTGCGAATGATGGAGCGCCAACCTGTGCTTCAATCGTGCGCGTAATGCTACTGCCGTTAACTTTTCCTATTGAGCGTACGGTAACAATGGTCGAACCAACCCCCTGAGGTTTTATCCATAGCGTATATGTACCAGTAACAGCGGCATTATTGTCCGTGTAATTGTGGACGTACGGTCCGTAGCCTAAATTAGGGTCGGGCGTCGCTGGTGTTGTTTTGCCGTCTTTATAGTCGGTATTATTATGGCTCAGGTGCCAGAGGTAATAATTAATACCTGCTTCGGAAATATTGAAAGCTTTTTGACTCGTGTTATTGCGGTTAATATTGGAATAATTAAGGTCAATTACGTTGGCGACCGAAACAATAATAATGCTAAGCGCTATTAAGATAGAGAGCAGTGTAGGTAAGATGAAACCAGCTTGGGATAGTTGATTGAGTCGTTTCATAGATTTGTCTTTTTATTTCTTAGGCTTACTTCTACAGAAAGTTTGGTCGGTACAGAGTTGCGCTTCGATGCTTTGGTGACTAAATTAACGCGCACACC
Organism: uncultured Candidatus Saccharibacteria bacterium; assembly: GCA_964587465.1. Lineage (GTDB taxonomy): Bacteria > Patescibacteriota > Saccharimonadia > Saccharimonadales > CAIOMD01 > JBBRSL01. Next base: position 10,531 of record CAZPLH010000023.1, read on the forward strand.
TTTAATGGTCGTGTAGTCTGCGATGGGGGTTCCCAGCGTATTACCGGCAGAGTCAAGGTACTCAAAAGTTTTAGTACCTGTAGGCACGTAGAAATCGTCAATAATCGTTACTGTTTTTTTCGTGCCGTTGATTGGTGTTCCAATTGGCGGATTAGCAGTCATTCTCGTGACATCTGCAAGAAGCTGCTTGCCATTAGCACTGGGGTAGTACTTTATGAGTGAAACATATTGGTCATTGGGCGCAAAATATGAGTATAGTGTTATGCCTGTGTCGCTTGCTTGGGTAATGTCAGTCCCACCGCGAAGTACGGCGGCAATACGCTGTGAATTAAGCGATACATCCGTAAATGCTGAACCATCTTCTTGAAGTGTAATATATTGGGTAATCGCGTTACCAAAAAATACAAATAGTACCGTGCTAATTGCACCAGCAACAACCATTGCAATAAGCAGTTCGATAAGCGTGAAGCCTTTTTGCTTAAGGGCTAACATTAAGTCCTCCAATCAA
>CAZPLH010000024.1:0-10619 GCA_964587465.1 uncultured Candidatus Saccharibacteria bacterium
ATGTAGTTGTGGCGCCTGTAAAAACTAACGTTGCTCCACTTGCAAAAGTTGCAACCGTAGGTGCAATTGTTGTTGGCATTGGATTTGGTGCAGTAGCACCTGCGGCTGCCACCAACTCAAGCCCAAGCCCAAATGCGAGCGTCAGTGCCCCGGCAAACCAAGAGCAACCATCGGCGGAGCTCGTGCCTGTTGTGCAATCACCCGAGGCAGAGCCAAGCGCCACTACTCCGACGGTAACGCAGCCAGAAACTACTACGCCTTCGACAGCACCAAGCCAGCCGGAACAAGCCGTGCCTGCTCCTACCGAAACACAGCCAGAACCTTCTACCGAACCGGTTGTGCAAGGCGTAGAAACAACAGTAGCCGATGTGCAAGTACCAGTCTTTAGTAAAGAGGTGACAAGTCCGGTAATAACGGTACAAGAAATTGTCGACCCATCAGTCGACCAAGAGCAGCCCGCAGAAGAACAACCTGATGTGCTTACTAACGACGAGCTCCAAGAGTTTGTGAAAAAACTTGACCCTGAATATGCAAAAATTTATAAAAATCTCGTTGGCGCATATAAGTCGGGTAATTTAAATGGCTTTAGTGACGAAACAGCTTTTAATGTTGCAAATCCATACGTAAATGGGCAAATGCTCAATTTGCATATGAGCAAAAAAGTCCAAGAGCAACTATTGCTTGATACCCGTGAATTTCAAGAAATTTTAAAGAATAACCCTACCGCCATAGATGCAATTATTAATGACGAAAGCATTGTTATTGATGATGCACTTAAAGAGCAACTTGCGGAGTACATACAGTCGAATGACTTTATAAAAGGCACTGAAGGCCTAACCATAGAACAGCGTATTGCGCTGGTTAAATCGACCATTAAAATTCACGGATTGCTAGGTAACGAAGCACAGCGAGTAACGCCATTAGAACTTGCAGCTGCAAAAAAGGCATATGACGCGAAGCCTAAACCTACACCCGAACATAAGAATAAGGCAACCCACAAGTATTCAATTCTGATTCCTAAAATTAATGACAGGGCAAAGTTGGCGGCTGTTATTGATGCGTATATCGCAGATGTTGCGCCAGATTCACCTTTTGTTGGTCAAGGAACTAACTTTGTGAAGGGTGGTATTAAACACGGAATAGACCCACTTTTAGCAGTAGTGATAGCGCAGATGGATAGCAATCTTGGTACAAAGGGTGTCGCGGCACATTACCATACCAATAATCCTTGGAATAGAGACTGTCCAGACGGAAAGCCACGAGTACATTACACAGATGGTAGAAGTGGGCACAACCACAGCGCGTGTACCTATGACTCGCCAGAGCAGGCATTACTTCAGGATGACTACGAAGGAATGGAAGCTGCCCGCAAGGGTCACGACAGTATTTTTGCATACCTTCAGCGCAAGTATGTTAACCACGGAATTACTACTTTAGAAGATTTTCTGGCAATTTATACGCCTGCAGCTGAATCGAGTAAAGCCGAGCATCAACACTTACTAGAGGGCTACAAAAAACAATTCGACCGGCTTTATGAAATGGCTGGAGACTCAATATCGTTTGGCGTTATACTAAGTACTCTTAAAGATTTGCCAAAAAATCCTGGCAGTCGCTATACGACTAAAGCAATTGCAGATGCAGCAAAACCTGGCGAGACAATTTTTGGCCCTGATGATCCATGCGCAGAGCTAGACGGTAATGTTCGCGTGCTCTGTGCAGCCAAAAAATATTTTGGCGTACGATACGGAACTGCCGATCCTGGCTACGCGCCAAAGTGGGAACGTGTTTGGGGGCAACAAATTACTTCATGGGGTGGCCACAATCCACGTGGTTGGATATTACGCAATAAAGAAGGTAGCACGAATGACTTCTTAGAATGTAGCGGTTTTGTAGCAGTTGCTTTTATGGCTGCGTACAACGTTGATGTCGACACATGTTCGGCGGGCTTCTTGAGCGATAAAAAGAATTTCAAAGAGATTGACCCCAAGGACGTCCGTCCTGGCGACTTGGTAATAGCAGCTCGTTGGTGTGGCGGTAAGCAAGGTGGTCACGTTGGCCTTGTGGAAAGCTATGATAGAAAAACAAAAAGGCTTGTTACATATGAGTCGAGCGCAGGTACGAGTAGCAAGGGTTGGGCAAAAAGCGGTCGAATTACACACCATAAAATTGGCGTAGATTTTCACTATGCCGTTCGCTATATCGGCATTGGCTCTGACGCGGAATTAAGCGATTAGCCTTTAAAAAAATTTCGGACAGATTTTTTTATGTGCGCGCGGCTTTTTGGTTCGCGCCATAGGTGCCAAAAACTAATACCAACCGTTAGTACGGTTGCCAATAAAATTACGGGCAAAATGTAGTGGTCGATGTTTATGTATTTACCTAAAACCTTACCGGCCCAGTAGCCAATAAGCGTAATGGTAGGCACCCATAAAAGTGCGCCAATAATGTTGTATGTCATGAATTTTTTGTAGTTCATGCCGCCCACACCTGCTACAAGCGGCGTTAGGGTGCGTACTACGGGTACAAAGCGCGCCAAGATTACGGTTATTGGCCCGTACTTTTCAAAGAAATGTTGAGTCCGATTTATGTTTTCTTTATTAAATAACAGGTTTTCTTCTTTATCGAAAAGTTTAGGTCCGGTGCGCTTGCCAATTTCGTAGCCGAGCATATTACCGAGTACTGCGCCAATAAATAAACCAACCAGCGCCCACCCAAGATGTAATTGTCCTTGCGAGGCAAAAAATCCAGCCGCAAATAATAGTGTGTCGCCCGGTAAAAAGAATCCAATAAGTAATCCGGTTTCGGCAAATACAATAAGGCTAATACCCAGTACGCCACCGGTTTCGATAATGTTATTAATATTTACGTATTTCGCAAGTAAAACACCTACAACAATTACGGCAAGGCCAATGGCAAGATTACGGATATTTAGGTGTTTCTTCACGGTGTGATTGTAGCATTTCACAGTTCAAAACCCCAATTACCTCTGTTATAATAAGTCGCGATGGAAAAAATCATTTTGTATTACAAATTCGTACCCGTAACCGACCCAGAAATGACGGTGTTGTGGCAGCGCCAGTTATGCGAGCGCTATGGCTTAAAGGGCCGCATTATTGTCAGCAAGCATGGTATTAATGGCACACTTGGTGGCCCGGTTGATGGCTTAAAGGCATATAAGAAAGCTATGAACGAAACTAAAACGTTCAAAGGCATTACCTACAAGTGGAGTGAAGGTGGCGCAAGCGACTTTCCACGTCTTTCAATTAAGGTACGCCCAGAACTTGTTGCATTTGGCGCGCCAGACGAAATTAAAGTAGATGAAAAAGGTGTTGTTGGTGGCGGCAAGCACTTAAAGCCCGAAGAAGTAGACGCACTAGTAAAAGAGCGTGGCGAAGACGTTATATTTTTTGATGGTCGCAATGCTTACGAAGCCCAAATTGGAAAGTTCAAAAACGCTGTTATTCCTGACGTGCGCACCAGCCACGATTTTGTAAAAGAAATCGAAGACCCAAAGTACGACGCAATTAAAGAAAAGCCGATTGTTACGTATTGTACCGGAGGCATTCGCTGCGAAGCATTAAGCGCGCTCATGAAAAACCGCGGTTTTAAAGAGGTGTACCAAATTGATGGCGGCATTGTTAAGTATGGCGAAAAATTTGGTGACGAAAGTTTGTGGGAAGGCAGCTTGTACGTGTTCGACAAGCGCATGAATACTGAATTTAGCGATAAAGCTAAGACTATTGGCGTTTGCACGCACTGCGGTGGTAAAACGAGTAATTTCGAAAACTGTGCCTACAAGCCGTGTAATAATTTAGTGCTTATGTGCGAATCGTGCCATGAAAAAACTGACACGTGCTCTGAAGCTTGTACTCAAAAACTCGCAACCTACGTAGGGGCGTAAGATGCCGATGAACGTGGCGCTTAAAGAAAAGCTCGCCAGTTTGCCAAAAACACCCGGAGTGTATTTTCATAAAAATGCAGCCGGCGAAATTATTTACGTAGGCAAAGCAGCCGTTTTGCGTAACCGTGTTCGGCAGTATTTCCAGGCAAGTCGTTACCGCGACCCAAAAACAGAAGTCTTGGTGCAAGAAATTGCCGACACCGACTGGATTGAAGTCGAAAGCGAAGTAGAGGCATTATTTTTAGAAGCTGAAATGATTCGGCGGTACCAACCGCAGTACAATATTTTGCTTCGCGATGACAAGTCGGTTTCGTACGTTCGTATTAACACCAAAGCCGAAGCACCAAGCGTAACAATTACCCGCCGTCCGCTCGATGACGGTGCTGAATATTTCGGTCCGTTCTTAAGTGCTGGTCCTGCGCGTAAAGCGCTTAAGTATTTACGTAAGATTTTTCCGTATTCTACTCACTCGCAGCTACCTGATCGTGGCTGTTTACAATATCACCTGGGGTTATGCCCTGGCCCAGAAACGCCTAACTACAATCGTGCCGAATACATGAAGAATCTTAAAAAACTTATGTTGTATTTGCACGGCGAGCGCGTAAAACTTACGAACGAGCTTGAAAAAGAAATGCTAGCTGCGTCTAAAAACCAGCAGTTCGAGCAAGCTGCACAAATGCGAAATAAACTGCGTGCACTTAAAAGCTTGCAAACGCGTATTGTATTTAGTGACCGTGAAAACCTAGATCTTTCAAAAGACCACGCGCTGTATGACTTGACGCAGTTGCTAACGTTATTACGTCCACCGCGCCGCATAGAAGGCTTTGATATTAGCCACATGAGTGGCACTGACACTGTTGCCAGCATGGTGGTGTTTACGAATGGCATTTCTGACAAAGGCGCGTACCGAAAATTCAAAATGCGCATACCCGGCAACGATGACTTTGCACACATGCACGAAGTTATTAGCCGTCGTTTAAGTGAAAAAAATGTAAAAATGTGGGGCAAACCAGACATATTTTTAATTGATGGAGGTAAAGGGCAGTTAGGTGCAGCCATAAAAGCGCGCGACGAACTCGGCCTACAAATTCCCATGATAGGGCTTGCCAAAAAGTTTGAAGAAATTGTGGTGCATAAAGAAAAAAGCAACGTAATTATTAGCAATGAGCATTTAAAAAAATTAAAAGGTTTTAGAACTGACGAATCAGACGACTTTGTGCGCCTTGATTTACCCGACACCAGCCATCTTATTAAGTTATTGCAACGCATCCGCGATGAATCGCACCGCTTCGCAGTAAGCTACCACACTGTGCTAAAAACTACGCGCCAAACAGCCAGTTTACTCGACGACATTCCAAGCATAGGGCCATCGACCAAAAAGAAATTATTACGCACATTTGGTTCGGTTAAGGGCGTGCGGTTTGCATCAGATGAAGAGCTTGCCGGTTCGGTTGGTGAAAGTAAGGCAAAAATCTTAAGGCAATATTTAGGAAAGCCGCTAAGCGATGTTTGATTCAGAATTTTATACACAAAACAGGGCTAATCTGCGACGCAAAATAGGTGACCATATTACAGTTGTGGTCGGTAACTCGTTAATGCAACGAACAGGCGACACGCAATTTCCGTTTCGACAGAACGGTGATTTTTTGTACCTAAGTGGTATTACCGAACCAAACTGCGCTCTCGTAATAAATGGTAAAACGGGTGAAGAATTTATTATGGTAGATGCCAAAACAGGCATTCATAAAATATTCGACGGTGCCTATAACCCTAAAGAACTTGCAGGCATTAGTGGGATTACCGACATCCGTACCAGCGCTGAAGGGCTGGCTTATTTTACCCAGCACGCGCAAGGTTTTGCATATATTAATTCTGGCAAGGCACCAAAAGTTGATTTTACAATTAACGGTTATAGGGCTAAATTGGCGCAGCGTATAAAACGGAGCGGCGTTGGTACTAAAGATGTGCGCCCGGTAATTGCTCAGCTTCGCATGATTAAGCAACCAAATGAAATTGGGGCCATACAAAAAGCGATTGCAATAACAAAAAACGCGCTTAGCGAAATCGAACCGCTCATTCAAAATGCAAAAAACGAAAATGACCTTAGCATTGAGCTTAACGTACGATTTGCGCGGGCGGGCGTAGAGCATGCCTTTAGTCCCCTTATTCAGGCGGGCTTAAATACGACCATTTTGCACTACGACAAACACAGTGCACCCATTGCAAACAATTCCGTTGTGCTGTTCGACATCGGGGCAGAATACCAATACTATGCAGCCGATATTTCGCGCACCTACATTAAAGGCACAAATGAACGGGCTATAAAAGTTATTGCTGCAGTGCAAGACGTGCAAAAAAGGCTTATAGCGCACGTTATGCCAGGCCGTACGTGGCGCGAGCTCCACGACTATTCAGAACAGCTGACATTAGAAAAACTAAAAGAGCTTGGCGTAACTGACGACCCAAGTCTAGTGCGCCAGTATTTTCCGCACGCTTTTGGTCATTTCGTGGGGCTCGACACACACGATGCGGGCGACTACACGGTGCCATTACAAGCCGGTATGGTCATTACGGTTGAACCAGGCATATATTTGCCTAAAGAACAGATTGGCGTGCGCATAGAAGACGTCATTTTGGTTACCGAAACTGGTGCTAAAGTGCTATAATAATACGTAAATGCTGCAACAATTAATGACCTTTTTAGTGCGCCTTGGCGTCAATGCTGGTGCGCTTTGGCTTGCGGGGCTTTTAGGCCTTATTTCGTACGACAATAACCCCCTTAACCTACTTATAGCAGCCATAATTTTGGGTATTTTAAATGCAGCAATTAAACCGTTGCTTGTTATTTTTACGTTGCCGGCAATTGTACTTACCTTAGGTTTATTCACCATATTTATTAACGGATTCATTATTGTCTTAGTTTCATGGCTGTTTAACAAGTTCGACGTCGGCTCTTTTTGGTCGGCAATAATTGTCGGGTTGCTTATAGGTCTGGTAAACTATGTAGTAACAATACTAACCGAGAAGTTTGGGAATAGGCATGCATAGCATTTTTAATTACATTACCGTCGTTTCAGCAATATTCATGATTATCTTTATTCTCATGCAAGCACGAGGTGCTTCGCTTGGAGCAGGCTTTGGTGGAACAGCCGATTTAAACACGGTACGTCGAGGTTCTGACAAAACTTTATTCCAACTTACCATTGTGGCGGCAACTATTTTTGCGTTGTCGATTATCTTAGGAATTATCGTTAAATAACATATGATTAATCGTCATACGCGGCAGCGTTTACGTCGCCGTATTCGTACGCGCAAGCGTCAAGTGGTGGATATTAGCGGTAGCGCTAATAAGCAATTAGACAGACACGTTTTTAGGCGATGGCACAATTTAAAAGACGCCCGCCGCTTTATGGTGATGTGGCTACTGTTAGTAGGCATCCTTATTGCCGGCATTGTTATGCAAACCCGCGCCTTAGGCCGCTACTACCTTGAACCATCACCAGTTGGTGGCGGTGTAGTGAGCGAAGGCATTGTCGGTACATTTAGTAACGCAAACCCTATTTTTACGTCTAATGCCGCCGACAGTAGCGTGTCTCGCCTGTTATTTTCTGGCTTGCTTACTTATAACGAACAAAACCAGCTGGTAGGCGATTTGGCTGCAAGTTGGGATGTAGACGCTAAGGCTACAACCTACACGGTGCGCTTAAAGCCAAATATTACCTGGCACGACGGCAAGCCGTTAACAGCCGACGACGTGGTATTTACCTACAAGACTATTCAAAACCCCGACGCAAAATCGCCGCTACAAATAAGTTGGGCGAATATAAAAGTAGAAAAAGTAAGCAACACGGTTGTACGGTTTGTTTTACCAAACGCATACAGCCCATTCCCGCACTCGCTCGTAACCGGTATTGTGCCCCAGCACTTACTTAAAGACATTCCAGTTGCACAGCTGCGTAGCGCTGCCTTTAATAACAAAGACCCTGTTGGCTCAGGGCCATTTAAATGGCAAGCTACCACTGCTTCGGGCGACCCAGCGCAGCAGACTCAGCGTCAGCGTATTCAATTGGTAAGGTTCGATGATTATCACGGTGTACCAGCAAAAATCGATGGCATTACTATTTCTACGTTCCAAAGCAAAGACTACTTAAGCCAGGCGTTTAAAGACCGCAAGGTTATGAGTGCTGTAGGCTTTAGCTACGAACAGGCAAACCAGCAAGAAAACGGTACCGTGCAAGCGTACCCCGAAACCGCTAGTACCATGCTATTTTTCAAAAATAGTACACCATTCTTGACCGATGTTAATGTGCGCCGTGCACTTGCCAATGCCACGAACACCCCCGAGCTCGTACGGTCGCTTGGCTACCCAGTTATTCCGGTAGACAGCCCGCTACTTAAAAGCCAAATTGGTTACAACGCAGCTATTACGCAACGTGACTTTAACAAAGCCGAAGCCGCTAAATTACTAGACGCCGCGGGGTGGCGCATACCCGAAGGTAAAACTATTCGCCAAAAAGACGGCAAAGAATTAGTGCTAAAACTTGTTTCCGAAAGTAACCCAGAATTATCTAAGCTTACCGACCTTATTCAAAAACAATGGGAAGAACTTGGCATTAAGGCAGATGTTTCGTTGCAGCCTGCAGATGTCATTGCACAAAGCTACATTTTGGCGCACAACTACGACGTACTTTTGTACGGCATTAACATTGGCCCCGACCCAGATGTGTACCCGTACTGGCATTCAAGTCAGGCCGATGTACGTAGTTTAGGGCGCTTAAACCTTGCCGAGTATAAATCTACTACCGCCGACACCGCACTAGAAGCAGGCCGTACTCGGCTTGACCCTACCTTGCGCGCCGCAAAGTACAAAACATTCCTAGAAGTATGGCGTAACGATTCACCTGCAGTAGGCTTGTACCAACCAAATCTGTTTGTGGTGACCAACCAAAAAATTTATGGCATGAACCAAAAGACTATTAACAATCCGTCAGACCGCTATAACAACGTGGTTAACTGGATGATTAATACTGAACGAACCATAAAAAACTAGCTCGTTGTAAAACTGTGCATAACTTTAGCGGCATAGCCAAACCGCTTATGCTATGATTAACAGAGAAAAATATGACAAAAGTAGCACAGTATCTGCAAGAACACTTAGTGGGCGAAGTGATGACTTCAGCTGACGCTCGCGAGTATTTTGCTACCGACGGTAGCGTTCTAAAAGTAATTCCGCAAATTATTGCATACCCACGTACCGAACAAGACGTGCGCAAAGCAGCGCGCTTTTCGTGGCAGCTTGCCGAGCGTGGCCGTGTGGTGCCCATAACGGCACGAGGTGGTGGTACCGACCAAGGTGGTGGTGCTATTGGCTCGGGCATTATGATGGTCTTTCCGGCTCACATGAATAAAATCCTGACGCTCAACACAAAAAAACGTTCTGTCACCGTCCAGCCGGGTATTAATTACGGTAAATTACAGCAGGCGCTGCATACGCACGGGCTCTTTTTGCCACCGTTCCCGGCTAGCCAAGAATATTGCACAGTGGGTGGTGCAATTGCTAACAATGCATCGGGCGAAAAAACCATAAAGTATGGTTCTACCCGCGAATTTGTCAGTAGCTTGCGTGTGGTGCTGGCTAACGGCGAGGTTATTGAAACCGGCCGCCTAACTAAGCGCGAGTTAAATCGTAAAATGGGCCTTGCGACGTTCGAAGGCGAAATTTACCGTACGCTCGATGCGCTGATAACCGAAAACAAAGACCTTATTAACAGCTCGTATTTTGACGTTACAAAAAATTCTGCCGGGTATGACCTAGGTATTATTAAAGGTAAAAAAGGTACATTCGACTTAACGCCCTTATTTGTCGGTTCGCAAGGGACCTTGGGCATTATTACCGAAGCCGTTATAGACCTAGAAAACTTTAACCCGTCTACAACGCTTGTCGCGGCACAGTTCGATTCTATTGCATCGGCTGGCGCAGCAATTTTAGACTTACGTAAACTTGCGCCGAGCTCTATGGAAGTCGTCGACGACAAGCTACTTGAATTTATAGACGAACATAACCCAAGTCAGCTTGGCAAAAGCATTCAACGGCCGTTTAGCAAAATCATTTTATTGGTAGAGTTCGACAATCTTTCTAACCGTGTGCAACGTAAAAAAACGCGTAAAGCTAAAAAGATTTTGGCTAAGCTTGCAACCGATGTTGTTGTGACGCGCGACGAGCACGAGCAAGAAGACCTTTGGAAAATTCGCCACTCGGCTGCTGCCGTTCTGTGGCAAACCATTGGTACTAAAAAAGCACTGCCTATTATTGAAGACGGGGTAGTGCCACCCGAAAAATTTACCGAATTCATAGAGCAGTCGTACAAGTTGTTCGAATCGTTTGGTTTACAAATTGCCGTGTGGGGGCATGCGGGCAATGCTAATTTGCACATGCAGCCGTTTCTAGACTTAGGCCAAATTGGCGACCGCCAAAAGGTGCTTAAAGTTATGGATGCGTATTACAAAATGGTCATAGACCTTGGTGGTTCAACCAGCGGCGAACACAACGACGGCCGATTACGCGCACCGTACCTAGAAGATTTATATGGTCCACAAATGTACGAGCTTTTTAAAAACGTAAAACAAATATTCGACCCATACAATACGCTCAACCCGGGCGTAAAGTTTGGTACGTCAAAACAAGATTTGCAGGGGCTGCTACGGCACGAATTTAGCC
>CAZPLH010000025.1:0-10479 GCA_964587465.1 uncultured Candidatus Saccharibacteria bacterium
ATACAGAGCTTCCGGTATTGGCAACCTACTTAATTTAGTAGGTAATGTTGTTGGCGCAATCACAGGCCCAATAATCGACGGAATCCTGAAAGCGACTGGTCTTTCTGACAAAGTAGAGAATTTTGTGGCTTGGGCAGCTGGCGAAGTCGCAAGCTTACTTGGAGCAGGTCCGCTACTTGACAACACTATGCCAGACAGTGCTTTCTTTAACGTTGCAATGGAGGGTGGGGCATACTCTGCAGAAGTATCTACTCGTTACCAAGGGGGTATTGTCACCGATAAAGTGACCGAAGCATATACACGTTCAGCTGTTGCTGCTAGCTTGGGCGAACAAGCAAGCGCTGCATCTAACTACGATAAATATGTCTCGCTTAGCAACCCGGACTCTGCTGCATCTAAAACACTCTTTAGCACTACCGAACGTGGTACCAGCGCCTCTTCATTAGTAACATCGGCAATTGCAGAAGTAAAAAATCTTCCGCTTACACTTTTTACGGGTAAAAGTAGTGCGGCCGGCCAAGACCCATACGCTGCTGCTAAGTTTGGCGCTATAGAAACTTACGACATTCCGCAAGTGTGTATGGACCTAGATCCACTCACCATGAAGCCCGAAGATGCTACCAACGGCGCTAGTTATTTTGCAACTGGCGAACTTACCTGGGACTTACTACGTAATAACACTGCATTTAACGACGCTCTGTACGAAAAAATCAGCAAGACTAATGCAGACAAAGCCGATGACATAATTAAGAAAATCTACAATTGCGCTGCCTTTGACGCTGCTAACCAAGGGGGCCTTGGTTTCGTGTATGGCTATAAAAACGACAATGGTCTTGAAGATAGTGCTGCAGCAGGAACGCAAAATATTGCCACAAACCCCAATGTATACATTGTCGGCGATTCTCTAACTCACGGCATGCTCGAACTTGGCGGGAACCTAAAAGAAAAGCTCACAGCAAAAGGTTGGTCGGTTACTGCAAACGGCATTGTAAGTCGCAGGCTAGCAGACGGGAACGACCCAAACAGCGGACTAGACCAGCTTCAAAAAGATAAAAACTCGGTGACACAGGCAGGCACGATTGTCGTGGAGCTTGGTACCAATAACTATGGCGCAGACGATGCAAGCTTTAATAAAGATCTTCAAAAAGTATACGACTATATTCGCTCGGTAAACCCAAACGCAACGGTGTATTGGGTGAACTATGGGGCTTCTAAAGAAACGTGGGATTCTAAGCTGGCTGCGAAAACCATACTTCTTTCTGCCTTTGCACAAAAAAATAACATTAAGCTTATTGACTGGGCTGCTGTTTCAGACAAATACACGACTTCTGATTCAGAAATGGGCATCCACCCAAGTGCAAGCGGGTACGCGGTTATGTCAGATTTAATTGTTTCGGCCCTGGGTTCACCGCCACAAAGTTCGGGCCTTGGCGGAGCAGGTGGCAGCAAATTATTTACTACCAACACGGCTGTTAAGTTCCCAGGCGTCGAAGATGCGCTTGCGCGTGCCCAAAGATTCGCCGACCCGAACCATATGTACGATTGCCCGGAAAGTAATAGTACGCGGTGCTTTCAAAGATGCGACCACTTAGCTGCAGAAGTATGGGGCTATCGCGCTAGCGGTTATGACACGGCTTACGTACACTGGGCAAGTATGAATAGCCGCGGTAAAGGGCACCCCAACGACCGCAATGTGCCTGTAGGCGCGATTATGTTTTGGCGAAGCGACCCAAGCGATGATGTTGGGCACGCAGCAGTATACTTAGGCAACGGCAAAATAATTAGCAACGACGTCAATAATCCTACACCAAGATTTGGTGGAGTGTACATTGTAAGCGCCGACGACATTGAAAAAAAATGGGGCATGGATTATTTAGGCTGGGCTGACCCGATTTACACAACTGCAAAGAGTACCCTAAAATGGTAAGTAGCATGTTTAAATCCATTCGATTATGGGCAATTCTGTTAATTATAATTGCAGTATTGTCGCTAGTGTATCTGTTTACTGGTTACAGCACACTTACCGTTCAAGCATCAGACACAAGCACGGTGCTCATTAACGGAACTCCCGCGCTTAAAGGTAGCGGTAAAATTAAACTACGCCCAGGTGTGTATAAAATAACCATTAACAGTAGAGATTTCGAAGCGACTGAAGATAAATATTCACTTTTCATATATACAAACAAAAATATTACCGAAAATAACAAACCTCGCAACTTTGAAAAAATCATTAATACTGCTTTGGGTACAAACGAAAATACTTATCGAATTTTAGACTCAAAAGCTTTTGGAATATACTACGCTGCTCTTGTGTATAAGCTCAATCAAGAAAAATATGTCGTATTAAAATACCAAGACGGGGCGTGGGGCTTGCTTTATGAAGGTCCAGGAAATGATCAGTCGTATTTATGGAAAACTCCGACTAGTATAAGTCAGTACTTAAAAGGAATAGAAATCAATGCTGGCAGCCAGTAAAACACTCCTATTGGTATTGGTTGGGTTACTGTTGTTTTCTAATGTCCGCGTTTTAGCACAAAGCAACGAAGACTTAAACGCCATATACCGCGACCACACATTTTATGGCTCAAGTTCTGTTGCCTGTAGCGCAACAAGTGGTGCAGCAACCAGCGGAGCTTCACTAGATGTGACCGGCGTACCAGGCAAAGTAGAAGCGTTTGTAAAAAGTAGACAAAAAGCACTCGACGCCACAATGCCACGATATTTGCGTATTAGCGCTGCAACAGGTGCGCCCTGGCAAATTATTGCCGCTACACATATGCGCGAAGGTATAAGCCCCGAAGCTTCTATTTTAGACGGCCGAAAACCGCCATACTTAAACCCAGACGGGCATGGTTACATAAGCACTGTTGAACAAGCAGACGACATTACTATTAAGTACATAAAGACCCATTTTTCATACTGGCAAGCAAGTAAAGCTGTATACGTTAACGGAAAAAGCGGCAAGGTAAAGGCAACACTTACAGCTGATGAAGTCAAAGCATGGGGTGCTGCCTGGAAAACAGGTGGGTGGTGGTTTGAAAAAGGCAGAAACCTAGACGACCACCCGTATTTAATGAACTATGCAGACAGTACGCGCAACCCTATGGTTTGGGAAGCCTGGATGACCGGCGATGTTGGTAGTGGTAAAATCCGCGCTGGTACAAAAGAAAGTAACCCAGGGCTTGTACTTATTTATGCATACTTGGTTAAAAATTCTACAGGGCAAAACCTTAACATTTCAGCTTCGAGTAGTACCGGTTGCCCAACCGATACCACAACACAACCAACATCAGGAGATTTTGTATTCTTTAGCCAAAACGATGCCAAATGGGGCAAACTATCATTTAATGGTGGCTTAGTAGAAAGTAGCGGGTGTGGACTTACATCGTATTCAATGATTGCAGCAACCTTCAAACAAGATGCATCACTCACACCTAAAAAAGTATTAAGTGACATTAACGCAGATAATTTTAGTCCAGCAGGTTATGTTGGGGAGCGCATGGCGCTTTATGGCGAAAAGAAGTATGGACTTTCTGAAAAACGCGTCTATACTAACGCACAAATTAGGGCAGCTTTAGAAGGTGGAGCAATGGTGATTAGCGGTGGTGCATATGGCCCATACCGTTTCGAAACGCACATCATTGTACTTAGGTCTATAGATAAAGATGGAACTGTTCATGTCGCCGACCCTGAGGACGATAAATTAGTTGACCATAAGTATAATATCAGCGAATTCGCAGGTCATGGTAAATACTTCGTGGCGGTACAAAAATGAACTATCTAAATAACGCATACGTAAAATTTGGGGTTCTCGCTTTTGTAGCGTTTTTATTGGTGACTATTACGTTTACCAATAGTCACAATAACGTGGTGTATGTAAACGGTAAAAAAGTAAGTCTTGGCGCATCAACCAACAATAATCCTGAATATTTAGGACTTGGCTCTTACACCATTCAAGGCATAGATATTTTAGAAAATGAGGGCTTTTCGGTTGATCAGATTGGACAAATTCAGGCATCGCTTTCAGACATGCTTAATGCAAAGTTCGAAAACAAACTTACTAAAGTAGTGTTTATAGATAAAGACTATGGTGAGTTGGGGCTAAAGTTCCAGCTAAAGGATGAAAAGTCGCAAACACTAGCAGAAGGGTACATAGTTGATGACCGTGGACGCGGCTTTACTATTACACTTACATCGCTCAATGGTGCTGCTACGAATATTTCAAGTGGGTACGTTTCGCTCGAAGATTTAAACGGCTAACCGAGCGCAATAATATTTGCTTGTTTCGTGAAGTCTTTAACAACAACATCGGCATCGGTGGTGGTTAAAATTGTCTGATAATTTTCTACATACTTAGTAAGGCTTTTGCGGCGTGAACCATCGAGTTCACTAAAAACATCATCGAGCAATAATAGCGGTTTAGCACCACGTACCTTTTCTAAAAATTGAAGCTCTAATAATTTAAGCGCTAGTACGAGCGTGCGAGTTTCCCCGCGTGACGCGGTGATTTCTGCTTGCTGGCCACGAATATGCACCGCAAAATCTTCACGGTGGGGGCCTGCGCCAGTAAAGCCACGAGCTATATCTTTTTCAACATCTAACTCAAGCTTTTTAAGCATGCTTGTTTCATAGTTTTTAAGTTGTAATGGTGAAACATATTCTAACGTACAATCGGTTTGCTTTTGCGCTATTTCACTATAAATATCTGCAAGCTGTGTGTTTATATCTTTAATGAGTTCAAGCCTCTTACCAACAATTAACCCAGCAAGTTGTGTAAGTTTTATATTCCACACAAACAGCTGTTGTTCTAGGCTTACTGGTCGTAACTTAAGCAGCCGATTACGCTGTGCAAGCGTGCGTTTATATGCCGAAAAGTCTTTTGCGTAGGTAGGGTACAGCTCGGCTAAAATGGTGTCGAAAAATGTTCGACGTAGTTCAGGTGAACCAGTAAGCAGACGCATATGTTCGGGTTCGAACACCACAACCGGCACCGTGTCATTGTAGTTAAGCCGGTGCTTCTTAAGTCCATCAATTTCGTATGTTCGTTTTGTTAGTGTTTGTTGTTGTTCGATTTTTATGGTGCGCTTTTTGCCGGCGCTTTCACCGTCTACGCGCGCCCAGTCCTTACCTTGCTCTATGGTATGTGTGTATTGTGCCCGAAACGAAGGCGAGCCGGTAATAAGTAAAATTGATTCGAGTAAGTTTGTTTTACCACTAGCATTTGGTCCAACAACAATATTAACACCCGGGCTGAGCTCTATGGCGTACTCGGTATACGACCTAAATTGCTTTAGGCGAAGCGCGGTTAAAACAAACGGTGACATTACAGCTTATTGTAATGTATTAACTCTTAAGGGGCATTACGACGTGGGTGTAATCAGGGGTTTCTGGACTTTTAATAACACAAGGTTCTAGCTTGCCATTAAAGTTAATGCTTGTTTCTTTAGTGCTAAACGCGTTAAGCGCATCAAGTAAGTAGCGTGAGTTTAAGGTTACATCGCCAGCACCGTCTGCTTCTGCTTTGGCGCTCGAAGTGTTTTCACCTAATTGTGATGCAATAGACGTAATACTAATCGTATTCTCTGCAACCTGAATCGTAATACTGCCAGCACTTTCACGAGCGAACAAACTAGAAACCTTAGTAATGTTAATAAACTCATCACGTGCGAGCTTTGCGGTCGTTGTAAAGCTACTTGGAATTAATTTGCGGTAATCGGGGTAGGTCGCATCAATAAGCCGTGTAACAAGCTCTATGTCGCCCGCAGTGAATAATGCCTGCTGGTTGTCTGCCGATACTTCTACCGTTTCTACCGTTTCTGGCAAAATACGAAGTAAATCTTGCAAAGAGCTTGCGGGTATTAGAAGCGATATGTTCTGGCTTGTCTTAATAAGCTGCTTCTCGGCTAGGCGGTAGCTGTCAGTTGCCACAGCGTACAAATAACCTTCGTGTGAATGCAAGTAAACACCGGTAAGTACTGGACGAGTTTCGTCGGTACTGGCAGCAAACACAACTTGTTGTAAACCTTTTTTAAGTTCTTTAGTAGGAATACTAAACTTAATTTCGCTGGTTATTTCGGGTAAAACAGGGAACTCGTCTGCTAAAACACCATTAATGGTCGATTTGTACTGGTTCGTACTTATGTGTAGTTTGTGGTCTTCAAGCTCTAAATCAAGTACACCGCCAGGCAAACTCGATACATACTCTTGAATAAGCCGTGCGGGCACGGTTATAGCACCTTCGGTTTGTACTTTAGAACCAATACGTTCGGTTATGGCTATTTCCAGGTTTGTTGCTGAAACAGTTAGTCGATTATCTACCGTTCTAAGTAATACGTTATTAAGAATAGGTAGCTGATTACGACTCCCTGCAGCTACACGTGCAACGTCGCTTAGTGCTTTGGCAAAATTTTCTTGTGTGACTTGAAGCTTCATGACGTATTCCTTTATTAGTTAGTTATTTAAGGTAGTAGTAATAGTAGGCCCTGTGTATTGTGTGTAAAACTGGCTTACAACAGAGGTAAATTGTACACATTTTTGTGCACAAGTCCGGGTAAAAAGCCGAGTATAAAAATGAGTATAACTTTTTGTTTTGTCTGTAAATCCAAAAAGCTGGGGGTTGTGTGTAAAACTAGCCGACTTACCCACAAATTTGTGCGCAGACTTATAAGCAGCTTCTCCACACAGTAATGCCATAAAGTTGCGCTTAAACATATAAACGTTCCTTAATTTCGCGAATGTTGTCGCGTAGCAATGCGTCATAGTGCATTTCTTTTTCAATTTTATCGACAGAGTGTATGGCAGTGGTGTGGTCTTTGCGCCCGAGTTCATGTGCAATCTTAGGAAAGCTTAGGTGCAATTCGCTGCGTAGCAAGTACATAGCAATCTGGCGGGGCACCACAATGTCTTTATCACGCTTAGCGCTTAAAAGCTCGTCTATATTTATCTGAAAATGCTTGGCGGTTCGCTCAACAACCTGCCTTGCTGATACATGCTTCGGACGCGAGCGGTGGGTGCCAAATAAGCCTTGCACAATCTGTAAATCAGGCTGCAAACCACGCATTTCACAAAACGCGAGCAATTGGTTTAGGGCTCCTTCTAGTTCACGAATGTTGCTTTGCACCTGGTTTGCTAAAAACTCAACAACGTCCGGCGGCAGCACAACATTGCTGCTTGCTGCTTTGTTTTGCAAAATTGCGCTACGGGTTTCAAAGTCGGGCGAGCCAATGTCGACAATCATGCCCCATTCAAAACGACTTCGTAGACGTTCTTCTAGGGTTGGAATTGCCTTTGGCGGCTTATCGCTACTAATAATAATTTGCTTGTTTGCTTGGTGCAGTGCGTTAAAAGTATGGAAAAATTCTTCTTGGGTTTTTTCACGCCCGGCAATAAACTGCATATCGTCAACAATTAATACGTCGGCATTACGGTAGTGGCCCGCAAAGTCAGTGGCTTTTTTGTAACGAACGGCATCGACAAATTCTTGCACGAACTGCTCGCTGGTTGCATACACCACGTGCGCTTTAGGGTTGTTAGCCAAAATGCTGTTTCCGACAGCCTGTATAAGGTGTGTTTTACCCAATCCAACGCCACCATACACAAATAACGGGTTGTATTTAGTGCCTGGGTTGGCGGCAATTGCTTGGCAGGCTGCATAGGCTAGTTCGTTGCCGGCGCCCACAATAAATGTGTCGAACGTGTATCGTTCGTTTAGACCTTGTCGGTACGAGTGCGTTACGTTTGGCGCGCCGTTTGCAGTAATAACACTTGTTTGAGTTGGGGCGGGGGCAGTCGGTTGAGACAAAATCACTACTTCGGCATCTGACGGCACTTTTCGATTACTTGCAGCCGTAGCCGAGTGAATTTTAAATTCAACCGCAGTGTTTTCGATACCGTTCTTAATAAGAAGGTTTTCTATAAGTTCACGGTATTTAGATTCAAGCTGTTGTTTGGCAAAAATGTTGGGCACGCCAATAACAATTTGCTCGTCGTTGCGCCGCAACACCCGAGTGTTCTTAAACCAAGTTACGTAACTCCCACGCGAAACGGTTAGCTCTATTTCGCCTAAAACGGCTTGCCACAGCGTATCGTCGCGCATTCGTTAACATCCCTCCGTTTATGTTTATACCTTTTACGCCTGCCACCTGCAGGTGTTGTTAGCACTAACTATACAAAAGAACCCAAAAGTTTTCCACAGGCATTTTTACATCACCGCGCAAAACAGCTAAATTCCAGTCAACAGGAGTCAATTTTATACACAGTTTTTAAGTCAATCTGTAGAATTGTGGATAATTATGGGGCTATTGTGTATAAAAATGTGGTTTCTGTCAGAAACCTCTGTGCTTTTTACAACCTACCTTGCGTTTTTGGGCACAAAAAGGCATATTGTTTCGCCTCTGTCTTGAAGTTTTCCACCTCTTAAGCTATACTAGCTAGCAATGCCTAAAAGAACATATCAACCAAAGAAGCGACGCCGCTCACGCGAGCACGGCTTCATGAAGCGCATGGCTAACCGAGCAGGTAAGCTTGTACTTAAGCGCCGCCGACTAAAAGGCCGCACACGTTTAAGCCACTAGAGTACTTCGCCCTAAACCTTAGGGCACGTTATCCGCTACAATATAAGTAACCTTAACTAAAGGATTCTTAAGTGCTTGCCAAAAAACACAGATTTCAGGGTCAAACAGGACTTACCCGGGTATACCAAAAAGGTACAACCGTGCGAAGTCAGTTTTGCGCGGCACGTTTTAAGCGTGGCGGCCGCGAACAGTTTCGTGTTGCGGTAGTCGTAAGTAAAAAAGTTGCTAAAGTTGCGCCGGTACGTAACCGTATTCGTCGCCGTATTTATGAAGTTGTTCGCCTACACGCTAGCGAATACCTTACAAACGAAGATGTCGTTATTACGGTATTCGACGCGCGCTTAAGCGACATAGAACACCACGAACTCGAAGAAATAATTATTCGTTTACTACAACAGATACGCGAATCAGCGTGATACACTAGTACTTAAGTATGTTTAGTTTTATCGGAAAACTGTTTAATGCGCTTATCGCGCAGCCAATATTCAATCTGTTAATTATTATTTTGGCGTTTATTCCTAGCCATAACTTTGGTATTGCCATAGTTATTTTCACGCTTATTGTACGTACGGCAATGTACCCGCTTTTGCGCAAGCAGTTGCATAACGCAATTGCCATGAAGAAGCTTCAGCCAGAAATGAAGAAAATCAAAAAGGCTGCCGCAGGCGACAAGCAAAAAGAATCACAGCTAATGATGGAGCTGTATAAAGAAAAAGGTGTAAACCCATTTAGTTCTATTGGCATCATTTTAGTGCAGCTACCCATTCTTATTGCGTTGTACCAAGGTATTACCAAAATTGTTAAAGACCCGAACGCCATTGTTAACAATGCTTATAGCTGGGTTCAAAACTTGCCGTACATGCAGCACCTTGCAAACAACATTAGTAGTTTCGACGAAACATTTGTAGGGTTTATTAATCTTGCGCAACCAGCTTTGGGCCCTAAGGGTTTGTACGTGCCGGCAATGATTTTAGTTGTTGGTAGTGTGGTGGTGCAGTTCTTTCAAAGCAAGCAGCTCATGCTCACCAGCAAAGAACAACGTGGCTTAAAACAAATTTTTAAAGACAGCGCCGCCGGTAAAGAAGTAGACCAAGCCGAAATTCAGGCCGCAACAAGCAAGTTCACACTATTCTTTATTCCGATTATTATCTTCTTTGTCTCTGTTAACTTACCATCGGCACTTTCGTTGTACTGGCTTGTTGGTGGTTTAGTGGCACTCGCACAGCAAACGTATATTCTTCGTAAAGATAGCGAAGAAATGGTAGCAATTGTAGAAGGCGAACCCGCCGAAGCAGAAGTAATTGCGCCAAAAAAACCAAAAACCAAAAAAACCTCTGGCAAAAAGAAGTCTAGTAAAAAACGGAGGTAACCAAAGTGGAAGAATCAATTGCATACGCCAAGAAATATCTTGAGGATTTGCTGTCGTTTTTTGGTTTAAATACAGACGTGCACGCAACGTACGAAGACGAAGTTATAGAACTTTCGGTGCCATCTACGCACATGAACGGTTTTTTAATTGGCCAGCGTGGCGAAACCATGCGCGCTTTGCAGTTTATGGTTAGCAACGCACTACGTAACAACGAATACCAATTCACCCGCGTAAACATTGACATTGCCGAATACAAAAAGCACCGCGCCGACGAACTAAGCGAGCGCGCCTTAGTGTGGGTAGAAAAAGTTAAAAGCAGTGGCGAGCAGTTCGAACTACGCCCTATGAGCCCGGCAGATCGCCGCATTGTGCACAAAGTAGCAGGCGAACACGGACTAGAAACCGAATCGGTTGGTGAAGGCCGCGACCGACACATTATTTTAAAGCCAGCCCCAGCAAGCGAAACTAAAGAAGATTAGTACGGCTTTTTACTGAGCCACCAAATAATTAGCAGTATTCCAGCGCCAAACAACAGCA
>CAZPLH010000026.1:0-9597 GCA_964587465.1 uncultured Candidatus Saccharibacteria bacterium
TTGCTGCCTACCCCATCGCTCGTCGAGAGCCGAATAGGTCGCGGCGGCAATGACATCGGACTTGATGTCATTCCATGTGAACAGGCTTCCATCGAGGACGATGACGTAGGCGTTGTTCAAGTACAGCGCATTCACGACGCCCTTCAGCTCACGCACCTTGCGCAGTCGAGTTTTGCGCAGATGGCTTGTCGACGCAGCTTCGGAACGGAGTACTCGCGGTGGGTGGTCGCTGGTATCGCTGCACGAGCAGGTATGAACCTGCAGCCGTAGTACTTCGTCAGGGTTGTCGGGATCGGTACCGAACACGTCTTCGATTACGTCGTATTGCATTCAGGTCCTCTCTTGCCGGGTTGTGGGGTGCGCATTCGGCCGTTCACTATATTTCCGGGCCAAATGTGTACGGTTATAACACTATACAAATATATAAAAGTCAATAAAAAACACCGTTGCTACGGTGCTATATGTTCAGATGGTTGGACGAGGCGGGGCAGAGAGTTGAATCTCCGCCCCGCCCCAGTGAAGCCGAGCGACTAGTCGCTGCCAGCCGAGGGCTTCGATGGCGGTTCGGGCCGCTCAGTCTTTTTGCCCGTCACCGGGATTTTCTTCTTGACCGGTTTGGGCGGCGGTTCGGGTGGCTGCGGGGATTTGAGTCCAAGCAGCTCGAGCAGCCAATTGATCAGACGCACAAGAACTCCTTGTCGTTGCCGAGTGTACTGCCAGGCTTCTACCGGGCAATATTACAGCAGAAAAATGATAAAAACTCAAGGCTAAAGGCGTATCTGTACATACGGTGTTGACCAAAGCGCAAATTTTTGGTACAATACCCAGGATATATAAATTGTCACTTGGTTAGTCGGCAAGTCCAATTACTGGATACTACCGCGCAACCAAGCATTTTTATGCCCTCTGGCACTGTCGAAGCATCAGAGGTGGGACGTTAACTGTAAGGAGAACTATGAAAGCACTCATTACGAGGAAAGTCGGTATGACAAGCATCATCCTAGAAGATGGCGCTTTGACTCCGGTTACCTTGCTTTCCGCTAGTCCCTGTGTGGTGACACAGGTGAAAACTGCCGAGACCGACGGGTACGAAGCAGTACAGCTTGGCTTCGAGTCGGGCAAGAATATCGGCAAAGCCCAAGCCGGTCATTTTAAAGCATCGGGCATCACCCCTAAAGTGGTTCGCGAGATTCGCGTAACGGAACCCCAAGAGGACCTAATAGTAGGCACCGAGCTTGCTGCAGATGTATTTGCAGTCGGTGACGCCGTGCACGCTATGGGTACCAGCAAAGGTAAAGGTTTCGAAAGCAACATCAAGCGCCACAACATTAAGCGTGGTCGTAAAACTCACGGTGGTCGTTCGTACCGTCGCCCAGGTTCTATTGGCTCTATGTACCCTCAGAAGGTATTTAAGGGCAAAAAGATGGCTGGACACGGTGGTCACGAACAAGTAACCGTGCAGAACTTGCGCGTTGCGCTTGTTGACACCGAAAACCAAGTTATCGGTGTTGTTGGCGCCGTTCCTGGCCCACGTAAAGGCATCATTGTCTTGAAAGGAGCAAACTAATGGCCGTATCTACAGTTACCGCAAGTGGCGCTAAAGCTACGACCGCAGTAAAGCTTCCAAAGAGCGTGTTTGCAGTCGAGATTAAAACCCACGAACTATTAAAAGAAGCTTACGTTGCATATCTTGCAAACGGCCGTGACAACTTAGCTAAGACTAAGCTTCGTGGCGAAGTAAGCGGTGGTGGTAAAAAGCCATGGAAACAAAAAGGCACTGGCCGCGCTCGTGTTGGCTCGAGCCGTACACCCGTATGGCGTGGTGGTGGTGTCGTGTTTGGTCCATCTGGCAACGAAAACTACAGCAAAAAGATTAGTGTTAAGGCAAAGCGCACCGCGATTCGCCAGGCATTAACCCTTGCTGCAGAACACAAGAACTTCGTCGTTATTGAAGATTTTGCCGTTAAAGATGGCAAAACCCAAACGGCCGTTAAGTTGCTTGCTAAGTTGAACGCATCAAGCCGCACACTCGTTGTGGTTGCAACCAAAAGCCCTGAACTCGTACGTTCTGTAAAGAACATTCCTGAAGTAAAGCTAGTTGCTGCAAATCACCTAAACGTGTTTGACGTAATGAACGCAACTAACATTGTTATAAGTAAAGATGCCGTTGCAGTTGTAGATGCATGGCTCGGGGAGGCAAAATAATGAGTTTACTTATTATCCCTCGCATGAGTGAAAAAGCATACGGTTCTGCAACCGAAAAGAATACTTACGTATTTAACGTGCCACTCAGCACAAACAAGATTGAAATTAAGAAGCAAGTCGAAGCCGAGTACGACGTTACTGTTGAAGCAGTTAACATTGTTCGTACAAAAGGTAAGGTAAAGCGCACGGTTCGCCGTGGCGGCCGTACCATTACGGGCAAGCGCAGCGACTTTAAGAAAGCATATGTGCTTTTGGACGAAGTCAAGAGCATTCCTGTATTTGCTGCTGTTGAAGAGGAGAACAAGTAATGGCTATTAAGCAATTAAACCCAACTACTCCTGGCCGACGTGGCATGACCACTCAAGACTTTAGCGAAATTACCGCTAAAAAGCCGCTTAAGAGCTTGCTTGTTCGTAAGCGCAGTCTTGCAGGTCGCAACAATAACGGTCGCATTACAACTCGTCACCAAGGTGGCGGTGTTCGCCAGCACTACCGTTTGATGAACTTCAAACTTGCTGCTGGTACGACTGCAACTATTGAAGCAATCGAATACGACCCAAACCGCAGTGCCCGCATTGCTCGTATTAAAGACGACAAAGGCCAATACCACTACATCATTGCTGCATTAGGCATGCAAGTAGGCCAAAAGCTTCACTCTGGTGAAGAAACTCCAGTAGAAACTGGTAACCGCATGCCACTTAAGAACATCCCTGTCGGTGCTACCATTTACGGTATCGAAATTAAGGTTGGCGGTGGCGCACAGTTAGTAAGAAGTGCTGGTAACAGCGCACAGCTTCTTGCAAAAGAAGGTGAGTACGCTCAGGTCAAGCTTCCTTCTGGCGAAGTTCGCCGTGTTCACCAAGAGTGCTATGCAAGCATTGGCACCATTGGTAACGCTCAGCACCAAAACGTTAAGATCGGTAAAGCCGGTCGTAACCGACGCCTTGGCAAACGCCCAAGTGTCCGTGGTGTTGTTATGAACGCAGTTGATCACCCACACGGTGGTGGTGACGGTGGTCGTCACCGAATGGCTAAGGCGCCTCGTACGCCATGGGGTCAAAAGACTCTTGGTTACAAGACCCGTCGCCGCAAGAGTACTTCTACATTTATCGTTAAGAGCCGTCATCAGGCTAAGAGAAAGGGTTAAGATATGAGTCGTTCACTTAAGAAAGGACCATTCATCGACCCTAAGCTTGCCAAGAAAGTGGCGGCTTTGGGTTCAGAAGACCGCACCATTGTAAAAACATGGTCACGTGCTTCAACCATTTCACCTGAATTTGTAGGCAAAACCATCGCTGTACACAATGGTCGTGTACACGTACCAGTATTTGTTACTGAAAACATGGTTGGTCACAAGCTCGGTGAATTTTCACCAACACGTAAGTTCCGCCGACACGGTGGTAAATTGGCGAAAGGCTAGGATACATATATGAACGTACAAGCCGTCGCTAAAGGTGTTCGCATGAGCCCACGCAAAGTTGGCGTTGTAGCCGCTTTGGTTCGTGGTCGAACTGTTGCAGATGCGCTCGTTATTTTAGAGCACACTCCTCGCCGCAGTGCAGAACCAGTAGAAAAGGTTATTGCAAGTGCAAAAGCTAACGCTGAGCACAACCACAACCTTAAACCAGACACACTAAAGATTGTTGAAATTAGCGTCAGCCCTGGCCCGCGCCTAAAGCGTTACCGCCCAGCCGCACAAGGCCGCGCATTGCCTTTCCAACGTAAGACCAGCCACATTCGGGTTGTTGTTACCGGCGAAGAGCGTGTCGCTAAAAAGGTCGCTGAAAAAGCTGCTGCAAAGCCAGCCGCCGAGAAGAAGGAGGCCAAGTAATGGGTCAAAAAGTAAATCCTATCAGCATGCGCCTCCAAGTTAATAAGAACTGGCGCAGCAAATGGTTCGCTCCAAAGCGTGACTACGCAAACTTTTTAACACAAGACTTGGCTGTTCGCCGTCTTATAGAAAAGAAGGTTGGCTCACGTGGTGCAATCAACACGGTTGACATCGAGCGCTCACCAAACCTCGTTACCGTTACCATTAACACTGCGAAAGCTGGTGTGGTAATTGGTCGTGGCGGTGCAGGCGCACAAGAACTAAAAGCAGCCATTGAAAAAATCTATGGCACGCAGGTTCGCGTCAACATCGAAGAAGTTAAAAAGCCTGAACTACACGCTAAGCTTGTTGCCGAAAACATCGCCAACCAGCTCGAGCGCCGTATTGCCTTTAGGCGTGCCATTAAAAGTGCAGCAGGCGCATCAATGCGTGCTGGCGCTAAAGGTATCCGTATTGAAGTAGCCGGTCGTCTAAACGGTGCAGAAATGTCTCGCCGCGAAAAGACCATCGAAGGCTCAGTGCCTTTACACACGCTTCGTGCAGATATCGACTATGGCTATGTTCGTGCCAAGACTGTCACCGGTATTATCGGTGTTAAGGTTTGGATTTACAAAGGGGAGGTAGCTTAAGATGTTAATGCCAAACAAGCAGAAGCACCGAAAAGTCTTCAAGGGTAAAGTACGTGGCCCAGCTACACGCGGCCAGTTCATTGCTCATGGCTCTTTCGCGCTCCAATCCCAGGGTCACGAACGTATCACCAGTCGTCAAATCGAGTCTTCTCGTCAGGCGATGACCCGCTATATCAAGCGTGGTGGTCAAATTTGGATTCGTATTTTCCCACACACTCCAGTTACTCGTAAGCCGCAAGACGTGAAAATGGGTAGCGGTAAGGGTAGCCCAGAGTTTTTCGTAGCCAAGGTTAAGCCAGGTACCGTTTTGTTTGAAATGGACGGCGTAACTGAAGAGCAAGCTCGCGAAGCAATGCGCCTCGCAGCCCACAAATTACCTGTGAAGACTAAATTTATCGTTAAAGGAGAGGCATAATTATGGCTACTAAAAAAGCTGCAACTAAAGCTGCTCCAAAGAAGACCGCAAAAGTTGCTTACAGCGACCTTACCGGTATGAAACGAGAAGATTTGTTGAGTAAAGTAAGCGAACTACGCGAAGAAATCACTACTTTGCGCCGCGGTATGCACAATGGCGAAGTCCAGAACGTGCGAGCAGCTGGTGTTAAGAAGCGAGAGCTCGCCCGTGTTCTAACCGCGTTGAGCGTTGTCTCAGCAGAGGAGAAGAAGTAAGATGGCACGTACATTGACCGGATTGGTTTCTTCGGACAAGGGTGATAAGACTATTGTTGTTGCCATCCGAACCCGCAAGACTCACCCAATCTACAAAAAGCAGTACACCGTGACCACTAAGTACATGGCTCATGACGAAAAGAATGAAGCACATGAAGGTGACAAGGTTGTTATTGCTGAAAGCAAGCCAATCAGCGCTCGCAAGCGATTTACGCTTGTTGAAATCGTTGAAAAGGCACACGTAAAAGTTGTCGAAGCTACGGTTGAACTTCCTGCAAAGGAAAAACCAGCAGCTAAGGCTGAAAAGCCAGTAGCCGAGAAAGCGGAGGCTAAGTAATGATTCAGCAAGAGTCACGCTTAGGCGTCTGTGACAACAGCGGCGCAAAAGAAATTTTGTGCATTCGCGTACTTGGTGGCACCCGCCGCCGTTACGCGCACGTTGGTGACATTATTGTCGCAACCGTTAAGCAAGCTAACCCAACCGGCACCGTTAAGAAGAAGCAAGTGGTTAAGGCTGTCGTTGTACGAACAACGAACACTATCCGTCGTAAAGACGGCTCAACCATTAAGTTCGACGACAACGCTGCTGTGATTATTGGCGATGACAAGCTTCCAAAAGGTACTCGTATCTTTGGGCCAGTGCCTCGCGAACTTCGCGACCTTGGCTATGCTAAGATCATCAGCCAAGCACCGGAGGTACTATAATGAGCACTCCTAAATCAACTGCAAAGACTATTTTTAAGATTCGTCTTAAAGTAGGTGACACTGTCGTTGTCCGTTCAGGCAAATATAAGGGTCAATCTGGCAAGGTACTCGCTGTTCACCCTACTGAAAACAAGGTAACGGTTGAAGGCATTAACGTGGTTAAGAAGCACCAAAAGCCAAACAATAAGTACCCACAAGGCGGTATTCTTGAAATCACCAAACCAATTTGGGTTTCAAAAGTTGGTATTTTAGAACCAACTGCTAAAAAGCCAGCTCGTGTGGCATTTACATTCGACAAAGATGGTAACAAAGTTCGTGTATTCGCGAGCACTAAGAAGGAGATTAAGTAATGGCTACCAAAACCGCTGCCCCTGTTACGACTGCTCGCTTCAAGGAGCTTTACGAGAGCACGTACAAGTATGAGCTAAAAGAAGAACTCGGCCTTGCAAACGCAAACCAGGTTCCTAAGCTCGAAAAGATTGTTATTAACGTTGGTCTTGGCAAAGCTAAAGACGACAAGAAGCTTATGGAAATCGCAACGAACACACTTCGTAAGATTACCGGCCAGCAACCTGTTGAAACCACTGCTCGCATGAGCATTGCAACGTTCAAACTTCGTGAAGGAAACAAAATTGGCCTTAAAGTTACGCTTCGTGGCGAAAGAATGTATGAGTTCGCTGACCGCCTCATTACTATTGTGCTTCCACGTCTTCGTGACTTCCACGGTGTACCAAAAGGTGCTTTTGACCGCCAAGGCAACTACAGCCTTGGTCTTAAGGATCAGTCAGTTTTCCCAGAACTCAGCTTCGAAGAAACGACTACCCTCCACGGTATGCAAGTTAATTTTGTAATTCGTTCAGAAAATGCCGAACAATCACGCGCACTACTAAACAAGTTTGGTATGCCGTTTGAGAAAGAAAGGAAAGGCTAGAGTCTATGGCAAAGAAATCTATTTTGGCACGTGACGCAAAGCGACACGCAATGCACGCCAAGTACGCCGCCAAGCGCGCCGAGCTAAAAGCTCTAGGTGATGCAGAAGGTTTGGCTAAGTTGCCTCGTAACTCAAGCCCAACCCGTCTTAAAAACCGTTGCAGTGAGACCGGTCGTCCTCACGCGTACATGCGACAATTCGGCTTAAGCCGTATTTCATTCCGCGAACACGCTTCAAAGGGTGAAATTCCTGGTGTAACTAAGTCGAGCTGGTAGGAAGGAGTATATATGTCACTAGTATCAACAGACCCTATTGCAGATATGCTCACCCGTATCCGCAACGCCGCAGCCGTAAACAAGCACGAAGTAAGTATGCCTCACAGCAAAATCAAGCAAACTATTGCTGATTTGTTGGTTGCAAACAACTTCCTTGATAAAGCTGAAGTTAAAGATGTCGATGGCTACAAGAGCCTTCACATTACCATTAACCAACCGTTCACTAACGCTCGGATTACCGAAATTACTCGTATGAGTAAGCCAGGTCGCCGAATGTACACCACTGCTGCAGACATGCCAAATGTTATGCGCGGTCGTGGAATCGTGGTCGTTTCTACCAGCAAAGGCATCATGACTGGTGTAGAAGCTAAGAAACTTGGCCTCGGTGGTGAATTAATTTGTAAAGTTTACTAAGAAAAGGAATAACGATGAGTCGAGTAGGAAAACTACCCATCCAAGTGCCTAGCGGTGTGACAATCACTGTCGACAATGACTTCGTTACTGTTACGGGCCCGAAGGGCACACTTCAACAGTTCACGATGCCAGGAGTCACCGTAAAGCAAGAGGGAGCCGAAGTATTGGTTACCCGCGAAAGCGACATTGCAGAACACCGCGCTAAGCACGGTCTAATGCGTGCTTTGGTGCAAAACATGGTTACTGGCGTAACCGAAGGCTTCACCCGTAAGCTTGAAATCAACGGTGTTGGTTATAGGGCTAACATGGAAGGCGCAAAGCTTAAAATGCAACTTGGCTTTAGCCACGATGTTGTATACGTAGCGCCAGAAGGCGTAAAAGTTGCTGTAGAACAGAACAACATTATTGTAAGCGGTATTAGCAAGCAACAAGTTGGTCAGGCTGCGGCAGAAATCCGCTCATTTAAGAAGCCAGAGCCTTACAAGGGCAAGGGTATTAAGTACGATGACGAACGCATTATCCGTAAGAGCGGTAAGTCAGGAAAGGACAAGTAGGAGTAACTATGACCAAGACTATTAAAAAAGCACAGAATTTGAAACTCCGAAAGCAACGTGTTCGCTCTACCGTTAGCGGTACTGCAGAACGACCTCGCCTGACCGTTTCAATCACTAACTTGCACATTAGCGCACAGATTATTGACGACGAAAAGGGTATTACCCTTGCAAGCGCAACGACTGTTGGCGCAAAAGCAACCGGCACCATGACCGAAAAAGCCGTTACCATCGGCGAGCAAATCGCTAAAGCTGGTAAAAAAGCTAAGGTTACTAAGGTTGTATTTGATCGTAATGGCCGCATTTACCATGGCCGTATTAAGGCACTTGCAGACGCTGCACGTGCAGGAGGCTTGGAGTTTTAATTATGCCACCACGAAATAACGACAATCGCCGCGATAACCGCCGAGGCGGCCGCGACAATCAAGAACCTGTAGAAAAGCTATTTGACGAACGCGTGATGAACGTCGACCGTGTTGCCCGTGTGGTAAAAGGTGGCCGACGCTTCCGTTTCCGCGCACTCGTTGTAGTAGGAGACAAAAAAGGCAAAATCGGTATTGGTATTGCCAAAGGTGCTGACGTTACTACTGCGGTAACCAAAGCTGTCGACATTGCTAAGAAGCACATGATTACCGTTAACCTTTACAAAGGTACATTGCCTCACGAATCACAAGCTAAGGTTGGTGGTGCGAACATTTTAATCAAGCCAGCAGCACCTGGTACCGGTCTTATTGCCGGTGGTGTTGTACGTACTATTTTGGAAGTTGCTGGTGTAAGCAACGCGCTGAGCAAGTCACTTGGTTCAAGCAACAAAGTGAACACTGCATACGCAACACTCGAAGCCCTTACGCAACTTGTTCCTGCAAAGGATTGGGTTGGCGCAAAGGCAGAGGCTGCTCCTAAAAAAGCAAGCAGTGCAAAAGCTGTTAAGGCGGAGGCCAAATAATGAAGATTCACGAACTTAACACCGCAAAGCGAAAAAGTAGCAAGCGCGTTGGTCGTGGTATCTCAGCCGGACAGGGTAAAACCGCTGGTCGTGGTACCAAAGGTCAAAGTGCTCGTACTGGTGGACGTCGTCGCCCAGGGTTCGAAGGTGGTCAAACACCGTTAATGATGCGCCTACCAAAGCTTGGTGGATTTCGCTCACTAAAAACCCCAACCGAAAACGTTTACACGGGCCAGCTAAATGCGTTTAGCGGCAAAACTGTAGACAACTTTGTGTTGGCAGAAGCTGGTCTTGTAAGCAGCGCGCACATCCCGGTAAAGGTAGTTGTTAAAGGCGACCTTACCGCAAAGGTAACCGTTAAGCTACAAGGCGCAAGCGAGACTGCAATCGCGCAGATTCAAAAAGCTGGTGGTAGCTTTACGAAAGTTGCCCAAGTTAAGC
>CAZPLH010000027.1:0-9401 GCA_964587465.1 uncultured Candidatus Saccharibacteria bacterium
CTCGCGCAGTAACTTACTGATTTTCTTTTGGAATATTAGCTCGGATAGTTTCCCATAAGCTTGGGTCGTTAAACTTAACTTTTCGCCAGTACCACCATTCACCGCCCCATAGGTCTATATCTCTAAAACCGGTCTCTTCGCCGTACTTAATGCGTTCTTTTAGCCGTTTAGCATCCATAGACTTATCCTGCTCGGCAATGCTTGCTTCTTTAACGCCCATTGGCGGCCACGGCTCTGCTTGAAGTTCGTGGAGCATGCTACTGCGGCCGGTGAGTATTTGCTGTTGCCCGGCGCGCCAACTGTAGTACCAAGATGGGAACGGATATTCAAAGTAATTTTTCGTCACGGTTTGGTCGTACACACGTTTGTATACCGACACACCAATTTGGTCGGCGATTGGCTTACTGGTAGACACCCCAAAGTAATTATTTGCATAGCTTATAATTACCGGAGTTTTGTCATCGATGCTTTTAACTAAATCGTACTCTTCTTGCAGGCGCTGGCGCTCTGAACCAAACGGCTTACATTCGCCAAATACACCAAGTAAGTACTCATTTTCGAGCTGGTAACTAACAAGTACACCGCGGTCTTTATACCGTTCCACTACGGCGGTCATAAACTTTTTAAGTTCTGGGTACCAGACATCTTTTTCGGCAGGATTAACCCAAGATGGTGCATGGCACTCTGGCCAGCGTGGTTGGCGCAGGCCGATTGCAAGCGTTACTTGGCCGCTTACTTCTTGAACGCGGTCAAATTGCCAGTCTAAGTCGCTAAAATCATAGGTACCTTTGGTTTTTTCAATTTCATCCCAGTAGCTGACAAGTCGAAAACGTTTAAAGCCTAGGTCGTCGCGGAGCGCGAGCATCGTTTCATGCGGGTCAAGGTCGAAGTACCGCGCGTAATTGCTAATAAACGTTACGCCGTAGGTAAGTTTTTCGTCTTTGTGCTGTTGTTGGTACCAATATGCTATTGCGTAGGCTTGGGCGGTAAATAACACGACTAGTGCTATGAGTACGAGCACTATTCGCTTCCAGAGCTTTAGAGACGTAAAAGCTCGCCATAGCCTTACAAGCCAGTTTGCTTTTTTTGCGGGTACTGGCTGATTTTTTATAGCATCAAGCGGGGTCTTTTTGACCTTGGCTTTTTTGACTGGTTTCTTAGACGATGATTTTGGCTTTTGTGCCACAGTTATACCATATAATTAAGGTACTTATATGATACCAGAAAAACCGCTTACGCTTTCACTGATAATTATTGCTTACAACGAAGAGGCAGTCATTGGCATTTGCCTTGATGCAATTGCAAAACAGTCAGTAATGCCACTTGAAGTTATTGTCGTTGACAACAACAGTAAAGATAAAACAGCCGAAATAGCTGCAGGCTACCCGTTCGTGCGCGTCGTTCGCGAAACAACACAAGGCATGATTGCGGCGCGTAATCGTGGGTTTGCAGAAGCCAAAGGCGATATTTTTGCCCGAATAGATGCCGACACCGTTTTGGGAAAAACATGGGTAGAACGAGCGCTAAAAGATTTTACCGAACATACCATTGATGGTTTGACCGGCCCAGGTGCCGTATACGAAATTTCAAGCGAAGAAGCCTACGCCTGGCAGATGTTTAGTAAGTACTACTTTTTGCTGCAAAAGAACTTATTTGGCTTTCAGGTTATGTGGGGTAGCAACATGGCAATTACCCGTAATATTTGGCACAAAATATCCGGCGACACCTGCCACAACGAAAAGCTCGTTCACGAAGACTTAGACCTTTCGGTGCTTATCCATAAAGTTGGCGGAACCATTTATTACGACCGTTACTTAAAAGTGCATATACACGGCGTACGCTTTTTAGACCCCCGCAAAGTTGCTCAATATCATAAAAAGGCAGTCGCAACCCGAAATTATCACACGAAACGTGGCAACTTAGAGCCTATGCGCGCTGCCGTGCGCGAACGAATTATAGGGCGTTCGTTTTAAAACGTCCGTTTTGTTCGGTTATATTGCAAACGCCCGCCCAGACACCTTTGTTTGCCAGTTTTGCCTGGTTGCCAGCCGCTACAAATTCAACCCTTTTTTCGAACGGATAGGTTGTGTACGGTGTACCGTAGCCTTCAGTTATGAGTAGCTTATTGTACAAAGTACCGTCTTTTAGGTAGATGTACCGAAGCAATCGGTCGTAGCGGTCACGATTTTGGTTAATTCGGTCTGATTCGAGTCGCACCTCTGCCCCGCTCAGTTCTTTTTTGGTAAAGTCGCTAGCTTCGGGCCCGCCGCACTCAACAGGGCTATTCGGTTTGTGCGTTTCGGGAGTATCGACGCCAATCATGCGAACTTTTTCAGTACGGCCATCCATCTGCACTGCAATGGTGTCGCCGTCGTATACTTCGGTAACACGGTAAAATCCGGGGGATGTTTTAACAGGTGTTGTGGCAAACGACGGCAACTTTAGTTTTGGCCCAAGGGTGGCTGCCAAAATAACGATGCACACCACGCCAATAAATGCCAAAATGGCAAGTATAAGCCGCGGGCTCCCCTGTTTGGCGGGTTTTTGCGTCGGTTCCATATGTTCTTAAGCATACGCGGTTTGTGCGCTACAATATAGTCTGTAACTTGAGGAGCCGTATGCAAAAAAAGTACATTTTCATAAGTGTAATCACCGTAATGATACTTATTTTTGGACTTATATTTTTATTCGGCGGTAAATCTGCAGCGCCAACGGCAAACACTAATAACACCTCGCCAATACCAAACACCGAAAGTGCCAGCACCAAGACAAAAGCTTTCGCTATTCAAGAAATTTCGCTCCACAACAAAGCAACCGACTGTTGGACTATTGTGAACGGTAAGGTTTACGATATTACCAGCTATGTGCCGCGCCACCCTGGTGGTGACGAAATTTTACGAGCTTGTGGCACCGATGGCACAACATTATTCACTGCGCGAACAACAACCGATGGCCAAAAAATTGGCAGCGGCACGCCGCACGACAGTTCAGCCCAAGCACAACTTGCCAGCATGCAGATTGGTGTTTTAGCACAGTAATGGAACGTGTCGAAAAATACTTCCCAAATCTTACCGAGACTCAAAAAAAGCAGTTTGCGGCACTAGCCCCGCTCTATACAGACTGGAATAGCAAAATTAATGTTATTTCACGCAAAGACATTAGCAATTTTTACGAGCACCATGTTTTGCATAGCCTTGCCATTGCTAAAGCCGTGCAATTTAAGCCTGGCACTAAAGTGCTCGACCTTGGCACTGGCGGTGGGTTCCCTGGTGTCCCGTTGGCTATTATGTTTCCCGAAACATCATTTTTGCTCGTTGACTCCGTCGGTAAAAAGCTAAAGGTCATAGATGCCGTTGCCGCCGAAATTGGGCTAACTAATGTGCGCACACTGCATGAGCGAGTTGAAAACGTTCCTGGTCAGTTTGATTTTGTGACGTCACGGGCAGTAACCCGGCTTAATGAAGCGTGGGATTGGGTATCAGCAAAAATTTCGGGCAACCACCATAACGACGTTCCAAACGGGCTTTTGTACCTAAAAGGCGGTGATATTACCAGCGAAACTCCACCTAAGGTAATCGTAGAACGCTATGAACTTGCCGACTGGTTTGACGGTGAATATTTTGCCGAGAAATCTTTGGTGCACATTCATAAAGGTGTATAGTGTTCGCTAATGGACAAACTTAAAAAGCTCCCCTGGCGCAATATCATTTCGGCAATCGTTTTAGTACTGTTCGCCGTATTGGTTGTGCGTAACTGGAGTGATTTTGTAAAAAGCTTCGACGCCATTAAGAATGCCGACAAAGCCTGGCTGGCCGTTGCTTTTGCGGGCATGATTTTGACTTACATTGCCGCCGCGGGCGGATATTTGGTGGTGTCGCTCAAAAAGCTCAATGCGCTACTTACTTTACTTGCACAGGTGGCCGCAGCGTTTGCAAATAAACTATTGCCAAGTGGTGTCGGTGGCTTGGGGCTGAACGTCGCCTTCTTGCACAAAAACAAGTACACGCCTACCGAAGCAACCACGGTTACAGCCGTTAACTCTTTGGCCGCGTTTGTAAGTTTTAGCATACTTTTTATTACCGCACTCGCTATGGGTGGCTTACAGAACAGCACACTTAAACTACCAAAAATACCGGTGTGGGCCGTAGCGCTTATAGTAACTCTACTCATTGTTGCGGTGATTGTAGTGGTGAAAAATAAGAAAATTCGCGCCAAAATTGCCGAACTATGGCACCAGGTGGTAACGACGGTACTTGCCTACGAAACACAGCCTATTAAGTTATTCTTGGCAGTTGTTATGGCTACCTGCGTGACGTTTGCGTACTTGCTTGCGCTGTACGCATCGGCTCGAGCTTTGGGTGTGCACATAGGCATTACCGAAATATTCTTTGTGTATGTACTTGGCGCCATTGCAACTGCAGCCGTGCCAACACCTGGTGGCTTGGGTGCAGCCGAAGCGGCATTGTATGCCGGTTTCGTATCGTACGGGGTGCCAGCCGACCAGGCGCTTTCTACGGTACTTGCGTATCGATTTATTACGTACTGGGTACCAATTTTGCCTGGGTACTTAAGCTTCCAATATTTGCAGCGCCAAAAAATGCTATAAAAAAACGACCTAAACGGTCGTTATTATATAGTTCCAGAAAGATGTTACGCGACACACACTTGAAGGTCGCCTACTAAGGGTGGGCTCCCATAAAAGGCAAAGGAGGTAGCCTTCTATGGGGCAAGCGTGCCGCGCAGTGTCGCGTAACATCGTAAGCAGGTTTACAAGCAAAGTTGAGTGTAATTTTCGCCGGCTAATCCGCGCAAAAACCATCGCATTGGCTCGTCTAAAACCCCTACTCAGCAGCGAACCTCCCAAAGTATCGCCACATGTCTATTATTGCAAATTAGCACTCTAAGGTCAAGAGTGCTAATTATGCTTATGGTATCTGTTAGCAAAAAGATTTTTTACATTTTTTCATGTAAACTTAGCTCCAAATGAGTAAAAATCACGAACATACGCATAGCGCCTACCGCCGCACATTGCGCGCAGCGACGGTTGGCAACTTTGCCGTTGCAGGCGCTGAGCTATTTGTGGCGACGAAATATGGCGAATCGGTTATATGGGCGTTGTTCATTCATGACTTTTCCGACGCACTTGGGCATGCCCTGCATGAATATACCGAGCGTGTGGATTCGAAAAATACGCGTACCTTTGTAAATCGTGTCAGAAAACTTGGCGCCGGTGCCGTGCTGGTTAGTGCGCTGGGGGTTGGCGCCCATTCAGCGTACGAGCTGGCAACTAACCAGGCAGAACCTTCATTAAACGCTGCCACGGTGGCCGTAGCGGGTGCCTCGCTTGGCCTAAATACGGTAATTACTCGCCGGCATCGTAAAAACCCGGTTGACGCCGCCGGGTACCACGATTCTTTGGAGCATAATTCAAAAGATATAAAAAGCTCGGGCGCTGCCCTTGCAGCAACGGTGGTTAGCCCCATCGCGCCTTTTGCACCGAGCGTTGCAGGCTTATATATTTCGTATGTTTCGGTTGGCATAGCCAAACATATTTATGACGATGCGCACGAAAGAAACGAAGAACAGAGTTAAATACTAGGCTGCGCGGTCTGCGAGTTCTGGTAGCAAGCCTTCTACGCCCGCCTTAAATGCCTCTTCGCTAATGAGGCCGTTATTGTAAGCATCGTGCAATGAATCTGCGGCAGCTACCCGTTCTTTAAACGTAGGCGTAGCATCACCCAACATTTGAAGTACGTCATCGGGTATTACAGGGAATTCGCCCTGCCCCGGCATGGCTGGGTTGAATCTTGGTTCTGCCTCGTCGCCTTCAGCCGGCTCATCATAAGCACCATTTGATTCAAAACTTTTTACCATAGCAGGTCCCCCTCTAGTTGTTTATTTGAACACCTTACTTCCTAGCCTACTCCTGCATTTTTGGCATTAAAAGTGCAAAATTAACAACGCTACCTATAGCGTGCATATACGCCCAGCACGCTACCCCTAGTGTGCTGTAAAGGGTTGTAAGAAGTTAAAAATCGATGCCGCTATTAGCCAAAAATTTATTATCGAAATGGTGTTTAAGCTTGGTCATGTTGCTGGCAATGTCGGCGTATTCAAGTAGCTCTACTGGAAAGTTGCGACCAGTGACACACAAGCTCGTTTTGGGGTGCCTGTCTTCCATGAGTTCAATAAGTTTTTCTACGGGCAATAAACCGTCGTGTACGGCGTTATTGATTTCATCGCATATGACTAAGTCGTAATCGCCGCTCGTGGCGCATGCCAAAGCTTTTTGAAATGTTTCTTCGGCCATTTTGTGGTGTTCGTCGTCGCTAATGCCTTTAGCGCTTAGCTCGCCGGCGTTGTAAAAGCCCGCCCCGCCTTTATAAAAATACAGTTGGTCGCCGAACGTTGGCGTAATCTTTTCTATGAACTTATGTTCGTTGACTTTCCAGTGCTTAATAAACTGAATGTAGGCTACTTTCCAGTCGGCTCCGAGTGCTCGAATCATAAGGCCGAGGCTAGCGCTGGTCTTGCCCTTGCCTTCGCCGGTGTATACCACCACAACACTTTCTTTTGTTTGGTAATCTTCAAAGCTCATTGGATTTAGCATAGCATTGACTGGCAACGCAATACATATGTAGGGAATTTTAAATACAACAAAAAATTAGTCTAAAGTTATATTTACAACCACACGATTGGCGACGACGATACCCTGCTTATTAGCTATGGCAACGAAGATTCGTCGACACTTATGAAGCGTTACGAACAGATACCAAAGACCGCTGAAGAGCTCGATGAAAGCACTGACCCGGCTGCCTGTACTGGCTCGCAAAAAGAAACTTTTAGTGGTCGCTTAAAGCGCACCTCGGGCATATCTGAAGCCCACTCGCATTAATGAGTACTTGCTTTTTAAGCTGAATACTCATAATGTAAACGCATAAAGCTTTTAAGGAGGGTAATTCTATGAAACAGCGACAAGTCGCTGCTTTGGTTGCAGAATTTGTAGGTACCTTTGTGCTTGTAGCTGTTGTACTCAACGTTACGCGCTATGGCCTACCATTCTTCACCGCAATGGCCGCCGGTTTAACCGTCGCCGCTTTTTTCAGTGCAGTTGGAAAGGTGTCTGGTGGACACTTCAACCCAGCAATCACACTTGGGCTCTTTAGCCTACGCAAAGTGAGCTTCGTACGAACGATTGCTTACCTTGTTGCACAAGTACTTGCAGCAGTTGCCGCGTGGCAGCTTTACGAGTACCTTACACAGCGCACACTCAGCAACGTAAGCACCCCTTGGGACTGGCGTATCGCTATTGCAGAAGGTGTTGGTGGAATCATCTTTGGTCTCGCCGTAGCTGCTGTTGTTATGCAAAAAGTTG
This sequence comes from uncultured Candidatus Saccharibacteria bacterium, assembly GCA_964587465.1. Lineage (GTDB taxonomy): Bacteria > Patescibacteriota > Saccharimonadia > Saccharimonadales > CAIOMD01 > JBBRSL01. The sequence goes on from CAZPLH010000027.1 coordinate 7,376, forward strand.
AAGGCTGGCAAGCAGCCGCAACCGTTGGTACTGGTCTATTTTTGGCCGTTACCGTTGCAGGCCTTGGCTCTGCCGGTATCGTTAACCCAGCTGTAGCCGTTGGTGTTCGTAGCTTCGACATGAACTACTTCATCGGCCCAGTTGTTGGTGCCATTCTTGGTATGTACGCATACGCTTACCTTATTAACCCATTCTTTGGTACCAAGGTAGCAGCGGCAAAGGCTTCAGCGCCAGCGCCTAAGGCAGTTGCGGCAACCAAGCCTGCAGCTCCTGCAAAAAAAGTAGCAGCTAAAAAGCCTGCTAAGAAAACAACCAAAAAATAAACTACGCGTTTAATGAAAAGAGCCCTGCTATGCGGGGTTCTTTTTTGTAGCAAAACAGTTTCGTAACGAGGTATACTTACAGCAATGAAAAAGTGGAAAATAGTTTTTATATTAGCGCTCGCGCAGTTTGTTATGGTGCTCGACAGCACCGTTATGAACGTTTCAATATCAACGGTTGTTAAAGACTTGGGAACCAGCGTGAATGCCATGCAGGCGGCCATTACGTTTTACACTCTCACTATGGCTGCGTTCATGCTAATTGGCGCCAAGTTGTGTGCAAAATGGGGGCTTAATCGAGCGTTTATTCTGGGCTCTATTGTCTATGCGATTGGCTCACTTATTACCGGCCTTAGCCAAAACATTACACAGCTCTTTTTGGGCTGGTCGGTTATAGAAGGTCTTGGTGCCGTTTTGGTTATTCCCGCCATTGCTGCGCTTATTGCCGCAACCTACAAGGGTAAGGACCGCGTAACAGCGTTTGCGATTATTGGCGGAGTTAGTGGTGCAGCTGCTGCTGCCGGCCCATTAATTGGCGGCTACGTCACCACTTACCTTTCATGGCGCTATGTGTTTTTTGCCGAAGTTGCCATTATGGCGTTCGTGCTATTGTTCGCAAAAAGCTTTGCTGATGCAAAAGCTAAAGACCAAGAGCCACTCGACATACCAAGTGCCGTACTTTCGGCTGCCGGTATGGCGCTGGTTGTGTTTGGTATGTTGCAAAGTAAAGTATGGGGCTGGATAATTCCTAAAGATGCGCCGGTGGTTAATGGGCACGAATTGGCGCCATTTGGTATTTCGATTGTAGCGTATCTTATTGTGCTTGGCTCTGCCCTGTTATGGTGGTTCTACCGGCGTCAAAAACAGCTCGAAGCAGCTCGCAAAAATCCATTACTACAAGTATCAATGTTTTCAATTGCACAACTACGCTCTGGTCTTGCCGTACTTATGTCGCAGTATATGATTACCGCGGCTGTCTTTTTTGTCATACCAATTTATTTACAAATTATTTTGGGCTACGATGCGCTGCAGACCGGCCTGAAAATATTCCCTCTTTCAGTGGCGCTTATTGTGTTTTCGGTTGTCGGCACACGCATGGTTGCTAAGCGTTCGCCAAAGCAAATTGTTCGTACCGGCCAAGCACTTTTAGTGGCGGGCACCGTTGCCCTGCTTGTTTCGCTTAACGAAACGCTTAACAGTGTTCCGTTTGCATGCGCCATGTTCTTAGTCGGCGCTGGTTTGGGGCTTCTTGCGTCTCAACTTGGTAACGTAAATATGTCCGCCGTAAGCGAGGCTCAAACGAGCGAAGTTGGCGGCTTGCAAGGCGTGTTTCAAAACTTAGGTTCTTCACTTGGTACGGCGCTGATTGGTTCGGTTATGATTGCGACCCTAACCAGCGGATTCTTAACGAGTGTGGCGAATAGCGGCCTGCCAACACAGACCAAAGCCTACATTGCCGACAACGTCCAATCTGCGCAAATTGCGCCAAGTAGCGAGGTAGAATCTTTGGCGCTCAGTAAGGGCGCTTCGCAGGGTTCAGCCGAAGAGTTGAGTCGCATTTATGCCGATGAACAATTAAACGGCCTGCGCGAAGCAGCGTTCTTCTTGATCATTTTGTCACTACTTTCAATTGCCCTTTCGCGCAACATACCGAGCAAGCTTATTGGCGCAAAGTCTTAGCCTTTGCAGTAGCCCATGGTAATCCT
>CAZPLH010000028.1:0-8673 GCA_964587465.1 uncultured Candidatus Saccharibacteria bacterium
GCGCGGAGCATTTTATTTTCGCGCATACCTTGGTGAGCAATTTCCCATAGCTTTCCAAGCTTATTGCCAAGCTTGTCGGCTACTTCTTCGGGGCCAGAATCTACCTTAAAGGTTGCCCTAAATGCAAAAGCAGCAATAACTAATAATATAAGCAGCTCAATCATTAGAATTATTATACCATTTCGTTCTGATATACTTACGCAATGGTAAAAAAGCGTGAGCACACTTTCCTCGATGGTACGCATAAAATTTACAGTTATTTGATTGAACCAGAGCAAGCGAATACCGAGCTACCATATTTTGTGACTTTGCATGGTGCAGGAGCATCATCAAGTGAAAAGTTTGAAGCGTTAAATCAACTAGTCATTGCGCACGGCTTTAGCATTATTGGTCTCGACTTTTTAAGCCACGGTAATTCCAGCGGCTCGACCCAGGAAAATAGCCTCGCTCTCCGCAACCGGCACGCTCTTATGGCCATTGACTACTGGGCACCCGAAAGCGCTTCACTAATCATTTGCGGTTCAAGCATGTCCGGCCATACCGCTTTACGCATTTCAGAAACCTTAAGAGACAGAGTTGCGAAGCTTTGCCTGCTTCAGCCTGCCGTTTACGCGGCCGAGGCTGAAAATGTTCAATTTGGGCCGGAGTTTACCAAAATATTACGCACCACTCGAAGTTGGGAAAATTCGTTTGCACTTGAAAATGCACGCTCATTTACCGGAGATTCTGCTATTTTCATTGGCTCTGAAGATGCGGTTATACCAAAAGGAGTTACAAAAGAACTGGCGAATGCGCTTAAAGTAAACTCCAGCACTTTTCAGCTCAACCTATTTACTGGAGTTGCGCACGAAATACCAACTTGGCTACCAACTAACGAAGATGCGAAAGAGCGGCTAATTCGTTTTTTGCTACAGTCGAACAAATAGGTTGCTAAGCACTAATTTAGCTTGCACGCTGGCACTTGCCTGTTTTTTAGCCTCGGCAATTGCATTAAGTTTACGGCGCCACTCACTTATTGCTGGCTGATTATTGTTGTTGGCCGCTGCCGTTAGGCCTGCTTTAGCTGTAAGTTCAAGTGCACCCAAAAGTTCTTGTGTTGCGGCGCTGTCTTTGGCGAGAGCTTCTACCTGGCATAGCCGTTCAAACTTAGTTTCTTGCAATAACTCTTTAGAGCGAGTAATTGCCGTGAGCAGCGGGTGCTCTATTTCACCTTCTTCTAGTAGCGCCGTCATAAGACCAACACGCCGATCAGAAATAGCTAATGCACGGCGTAAGGCGTGTGGTTCAGCGCCAGAAAAATAAGCTTCTAGCTGTGCGGTAGACGGCAAGCGCATTTGCCACACCTGCGTGCGCGACACTACGGTTTCTAGCAGCTGTTCTTTGCTGGGGCTGCTTAGTAAAAATGTCGTATTCTTTGGTGGCTCTTCTAAAATTTTAAGCAAGCTATTTTGGGCTTCGTGCGTCATAGTGTGAGCGTTAGCAATAACGACTACGCGCTGTTCGTTAGTGGCGAGCTTGGTTGTGGTTTTAATTTTGCGAATTTCTTCTATGCCTACGTGCTGCTTTTCGCTTTCGGGCACTACTTCGAATAGTCTTCCACTGGGGTGCTCACCTAAAATAGCAAGCGCAAGCTCATGCAACACCGTTTCTTTGCCAGAACCTGTTGGTGCTACTAGCAAAATTGCATGTGCAGGATTTTTAGCATATTCATCGAATCGTTTTTGCTCGGCTGGGTGCAATACTATGTTCATACTACCTGCTTTGCAAAATTTGTTGGTACCGGGCTTTCAAAGACTGTACGCTTGCCGCCTGGTAAGGTTATTTCTAGGCTTTTTGCATGCAAAAACAACCGCTCTGCCGGCTCGCCCTCATACAGCTCATCGCCTAAAATTGGGTGCTTTATATAGTGCATGTGCACGCGGATTTGGTGCGTTCGCCCTGTTTGAGGCTTAAGCTGCACCATGGCACGTGTTTTACCCTGTTTTAGCACATTGTAGTATGTCTGCGACGGCTTGCCGCTACTGTCAGCCATAAAGGTTTTAGGGTTTTTTGGGTTTCGCCCAAGCGGTACATCTATGGTTGCTTCGGTTGGTTCTACGATGCCTTTAACAACGGCAACATATTCTTTTTTGGTTTTGTGCTGCGAAAATTGCTTTTGCAAAAAACTCATGGTTTCGGGATTTTTGGCACAAATCATAACCCCGCTTGTGGCGCGGTCGAGCCTATGCACAATACCAGCGCGCTCGCCGCTTAAATCAGCGACGCGGGTGCGTATAAAAGATGCGACGGATGCTTCGTCCCAGTATTTGCCCCTGGCGTGGCTAATAACGCCAGTTGGCTTGTCTACCACAATGACGTTTTCGTCTTCGTACAAAATGGGCATATCAATATCTTCGGCCGGCGCGTTTATGGGTGAAATATCCGCCGAAAAACTCATGCCAGGCTGAATTTTATCGCCCGCGCGTAAAATCTTTTCGCCCTTAACAATTTTGCCTAGGTCAAATAGCTTAGCCAGCGCCGCGCGCGAATAACTTGGGTTAGCCCGTGCAAGTAGTACGTCCACCCGCTGCGCAGTGTCTTGTTCGTTGGTTATGTTCACACAAATACCTCTTTAGCAGTTTCGGCAATATAGTCTCGCTCTTCGTCTGACATAAAGTTTCGCTCGACTAATTCAAATCTTTTACGACCCCGCTTAGATATCCCAGAAAACTCATGTATCTCGCGTAAAAAAGCAACGTCTTCATTGTTCATAGCACAGTACTTCACATAAAGGCCTTCAGGCAACGCAACATAGCCGAGCGTTACATAGAACTTTCTTTCTACAGGTGTTGATTTGTCGTGCTCAAATAATGCACGAAGCGGTACTTCCTGTACAAAGTCCATAACTTTATGGGCGCAAGCCTACGGCTTGCTGAACTTTTAACAATGTTTTTGCGGTGTCTTCGCGCATTTTTGCTTCGCTGTGTTCAAGTTTAGCGAGGATTTGTTCGTTGTTAACGCTCGCGTGTTTTGCTTGGAAATCGGTCAAGAACTGCTCTACAGCGGCCGCTACGGCCTTTTTTAGGTCACCGTAGGCTGTTTTACCTGCCCACTCGGCATTGACACTGGCTTGGGACTGATTTGTTAATAACGCGAGTATTTGCAGTAGATTGCTTACACCGGGGCGCTCAGTAAAATCGAACTGGATTTCGCCAAAACTATCGGTTGTGGCGCTCATTACCTTTTTAGCTGCTTCTGCAGGGGTGTCGGTAAGCAAAATGGTACCAGCTGGGTCGCTGACGCTTTTGCTCATCTTTTTTTCCGGGCTTCGCAGACTACGAATGCGCACACCGTTGTCGCGGTTATAAAATGCCAGTTGTTCTTTCCAGGCAACTGGCACCGTAAGAACATCACCAAATTTATTATTTAAACGAATACCTAGGTCTCGCGTAAGTTCAAGGTGCTGACGCTGATCGTCGCCAACGGGTACGTATTTAGCACCATACAGCAAAATATCTGCCGCCATAAGTACTGGGTAGGTAAACAACCCTGCTGAAATTCCTGTGCCCATTTGTTTAGGCTGTACTTCGTCGCTACTTGCGATGTCATCAATTAAGTCTGAAAGCGAGTCTGGGTCTTCGGAAATTACTTGCTTTGCCTTGTCTTTAAACTGCGTCATGCGGCTGAGTTCACCAAAGTAAGCGAAATTGTTAAGAATAGTGAACAGTTCGCTGTGCGCCGGAATGTAGCTTTGTCGGTACACGTACGTGTCGGCATTGCTAAAGTCTAGGCCTGCTGCCGCAAAAATACGAAGGTTTTCGAGTGAGTTCTGGTACAACGTATCGTGCTCTACTGGTGTCGTAAAGCTGTGTAGGTCGGGTACAAAAAAGTTTATTTGGTAGTCACCCGCTTTTTGTTGTTGCAACTGCACCATAGGCAGAATAGCGCCTAAGTAATTACCCAGCGTTAGCTCGCCGTTGCTACGAATCCCGGTTAGAATTATGTCTTTGCTCATTGCGTTTAAGTATACGCTGGCTTACATAAAAAATCACCCCTTATAACAAGGGGTGATTTACGAAGCAGTAATTGCTTACTGTTCTAGTTCGTGGCCATGTACAACAAGCGCGTAAATGACTAATACGTCAATGACGATGACAATTGTTGACCAAATTGGATATGCTGGTAAAAATAGTAGGTTTGCAACAGCGCTGAGTACGGCAAGTACAACACCAATAACACGGCCCCATACTTGGCCCGCAAGTAGCGCGAAACCAGCAACAAGCACCAAAAGCCCAAGTGCTAGGTGAGCCCAACCCCAAACGGTGAAGTCTACATTAACGATTGAGTTTGGCAACACTACAAAGTAGCTGTCTTTGAATAGCGCCGTTAGTCCGATGATAACTTGGAAGAATCCAAGTACTGCCATCATGATTCCGGCAAAGTACGCCCAGCCGACCCATCCACTTACGTCTGTGTTTACGCCTTTTGATTTCTTAGCCATTTTGTTAGCCCTCCTTTAATAAGCCCTATGAATCGAATTGTACTCTAGACGTAACAGTTGTCAATAAAAAACTCGCCCTATTTCTAGGGGCGAGTTAATTATTCGAGAATTCTGTTCATATTTTGATGCAGTGGTTGTTTGAAGCTGCGAAGTGGAGCAAGCTGTATGTACATACAGCGAGCGAGCATCGTAAAGCTACGGGCAAGCAATGCACAAAATTGAGAAGAATAGTTTAACGCTTGGTGAACTGACGTTGCTTACGAGCACCCTTAAGACCAAACTTCTTGCGTTCTTTTTCGCGTGGATCGCGTGAAAGCATGTCCGCTCGCTTAAGTGTTGCTTTGTAATCAGCGTTCTGCACTACAAGGCTCTTTGCAATTGCTAGTTGAATAGCTGCTGCTTGACCTGCAGGGCCACCACCTTCGACAACAACAGTAATGTCGTATTTGCCTTCTTTTTCAAGAACAGCAAACGGCTTGTTTACTTCGTTAAGCAAGTAGCCACTTGCAGCAAAGTATTCGTTACCTGGCTTGTCGTTAATAGTTACTTGGCCTTTGCCGGCGTACAAACGTACACGAGCAGTTGCGCTTTTACGGCGACCAAGTGCGTAAGAATATTCGTTCTTTGTTGCAGTTGCCATTATTTAACACTCACTTTCTGAGGCTTCTGAGCTTCGTGATTGTGCTCGGTACCTGCATAAATCTTTAGACGCGCAAGACGGTCAGCGACCAACTTGTTCTTAGGAAGCATGCCCTTAACACTTAGACGAATAACATCAGTTGAGTCAGTCGCCATTTTGTCTGCCAAAGTAGCTTCTTTAAGGCTACCTGGGTACTGGCTGTGACGGTAGTACATTTTGTCGGTAAGCTTCGAGCCTGTTACTACAAGCTTGTCAGCGTTAATAACAATAACGTGGTCACCACAGTCAATGTGTTGGGTAAACATAGGTTTGCCCTTACCAGTTAGAAGTGTTGCAACTTTGGTGCTAATGCGACCAAGGGTTGCTTCTGAGGCATCAATAACGTACCACTCGCGTGTAACTTCTGATGGTTTTGCGCTATAGGTTTTCATTATTTAGTCTCCTTCTTTGCTGCTGGCTTTGCAGTTTCGGCTTTTGGTGCAGCTGCTTTAGGAGCAGGAGCACTTAGGTCGTCAACAAAACTAACGCGTGCAAGTTCTACGTTGTCGCCACGGCGAGCACCTTCGCGAGTGATGCGTAGGTGGCCACTGTTACGAGCAGTAAGCTTCGGTGCGATTTCGTCAACAAGCTTGTGGCCTGTTTCGACGTTTGCCATTTTGGCAATTACCTGGCGACGGTTGTGTAGGTCGCCCTTTTTAGCTTTGGTAATAAGCTTTTCCATGTAAGGTACAAGTTCTTTTGCCTTAGGAACGGTGGTCACAATGCTTTCGTGTAAAACGAAGTTGCTTGCGAGGCCTTTCATAAGTGCACGACGCTGGTCGCGCTCGCGGCCGAACTTGCGTCCTTTATATCCGTGTCGGTGCATTGTTTAGAGCTCCATCTCCGCGAGCTTGTCTTTAACTTCGTCGAGAGCTTTTTGGCCAAAGCCTTTAAGGTCACGAAGTTCAGCGTCGCTTAAGCTAAACAAATCTTTCAGTGTGTGAATCTCGTTGTTGATAAGTGCATTCGTAGTACGTGCACTTAGGTTCATGTCTTCGACAGAAACAAGGAGCTCAGCTGGATCGTCAGCGTCTTCAGTAATATAGGTGCCAGCTGCAGTCTTAACGACCGGTGCAGCTTCAACGCGAGTTTGGCCAGCAAGTGCAGTGTATTGGTTTACCAAGATTGCAGCTGCTTCTTCAAATGCGTCTTTTGGCGTGATGCTACCATCGGTGTCGATAGTAAGGCTAAGGCGGTCAAGGTCGGTGATTTGGCCAACACGCGTGTTCTCTACCTTGTAGCGTACTCGAAGTACAGGGGTAAAGATTGCGTCGAGGGCAATCATGTCGCTTGGCTTCTTAGCAGCACCTTCTTCGATGGTGCGGTAGCCGCGGCCAGTTTCGACAATTAAGTCCATAACGAACTTAGTTTTGTCATCGTCGATTGTTGCGATAACTTGGTCGCCGTTAACAATTTCGACATCAGCGTTGGTTGCAATGTTCTTTGCAGTAAGCTCGCCCTTGCCTTTGTGCTCGATGCGCAAAGTTTGAGGTTCGTCGCTGAAAACGCGGAATCGAATCCTTTTAAGGTTAAGCATAATGTCAACGACGTCTTCCTTAACACCTGGAACGGTGGTGAATTCGTGGCTGACGCCTTCGATTTTGAACGAAGTAACTGCTGCGCCGGCGATGCTCGAAAGCAATACGCGGCGAAGGCTGTTACCAAGTGTCATGCCGTATCCGGTGTGGAGAGGCTCAATAACAAAGGTCGCGCTTTTGGTGTTGTGCTCGTCAATATTTGCGAGTGTTGGAGTGTGAATTACTTTTGACATATATTTATTGCCCTCTCCCTTATCGTGAGTAGTACTCAACTATTAGTTGCTCATTAATTTCTGGTTCTGCTTCTTCACGTGTCGGAACACCAGTTACGGTAATTTCAAACTTCTTGCGGTTGACTTTAAGCCAACCAACAGTCAAGTCACCAGCAGGTGAAACTTCATCTAATTTCTTGAAGTACTCGGTAGATTGGCTCTTTGGGCGTACAACAAGTACGTCGCCAGCCTTAAGTCGGATAGAAGGAATGTCTACACGGCGGCCGTTAAGCATAAAGTGACCATGTGTCATAAGCTGACGAGCAGCGCGACGGCTTGGCGCAAAACCTGCACGGTAAACGGCGTTGTCTGCGCGTCGCTCTAAGAGCTCGAGCAAAATTGCACCAGATTGACCTTGCTTGCGGTTTGCTTCTGCCATAAGGTTGCTGAACTGGCGTTCGAGCAAGCCGTACAGGCGCTTTACCTTTTGCTTCTCACGAAGTTGCAATGAATATTGGCTGGTTGTAGCGCGGCGATTGTTGCGACCGTGTTGGCCAGGAATCGTTGAACGCTTAACCATAGCTTTAAGAGCCTTCGGGTGAAGCGCATAGCCTTCACGTCGGCTCATCTTAACAATAGATTGTGTATCGCGTGCCATATACTAAACCCTCCGTGCTTTCGGTGGGCGGCAGCCACCATGTGGCACACCGGTTACGTCTTTGATAACTTCTACTGCAACGTCGTTTGCAGCAACGGCACGAATAGCGGCTTCACGGCCAAGGCCGATACCCTTTACGTACACGTCTGCTTTTGCAAAGCCGTGCAAGCTTTTAGCAGCCTGAATTGCTTTTTCTGCAGCAACCTGGGCAGCGTAGGCTGTACCCTTTTTGCTACCGCGGAAACCACAACCACCGGCACTAGCAGCAGTTAGAAGTCCACCAGTGCTGTCAGTGACAGATATGATGGTGTTGTTGAATGAAGCCAAGATGTGCACCTGACCGTAAGGAACGGATCGTTTGCCCTTTTTCTTCTTGGCAGTAGGTGTGATAGTTGTTTCTGACATATATCTACTCCAATCCCTTATGTCTTACTTGGTGCTTTTTTAGCAGTACCACCAACGGTCAATTTCTTGCCACGGCGGGTACGCGCGTTTGTCTTGGTTCGCTGACCACGGCTAGGTAGGTTCATGCTGTGACGCATACCACGGTAGGTCTTGATTTCTTTCAAACGCTTGATGTTAGTTGATACTTCACGCTGCAAGTCACCTTCAACTTTGTAGTCGTTGTTGATAACTTCTTGGATACGACCAATTTCGTCGTCGGTCAAAACTTTGACTCGAGTCGTTGGTTCTACTTTAGCTGCAGCTAAAATATCGTATGAACTTTTTTCGCCGATACCATGTACATAGGTAAGGGCAATCCATACTTGCTTTTCGGTTGGAATGGTAACGCCACTAATACGTGCCATATCTAACCCTGCCTCTGCTTGTGCTTTGGCTTAAGCTTATTAATTACGTAAAGGCGACCTTTACGGCGCACCAGAATGTCGTCTGGGCTGATTTTCTTTACACTCGCACGCACTTTCATCCCTAAGAATTCTCCTATCTGGGGTGTTGCTAAATCTAGCTCTATATATCAGCTAGATTTATTGCGGATTCTAGTCAGACTAGAACACACTGCGGTTAGTTTGATAATTATCGTACTCTGTTATGGAAGCCAGAGTATTAGCTTTTGCGGTAGGTTATCCGACCCTTCGTAAGATCGT
>CAZPLH010000029.1:0-8531 GCA_964587465.1 uncultured Candidatus Saccharibacteria bacterium
CTCACGGAGAATCGAACTCCGATTGCCAGGATGAAAACCTGGTGTCCTAACCGTTAGACGATGAGACCATGATGTGTTGATTGTAAGGTATTTGACCGAACTGGCAATTGCCAGGAAGGCTTAATGCTTTTGTTCGCCGGTCGGCGAACTGGCTGGTGTCCTAACCGTTAGACGATGAGACCATACGTAATTTGAACAACCAAAAGATAATAACATAACAGGGGTAATATTACAAGACCTCTTAAAAGGGGTTATAAAGCGAAAGCGTCGGGTCGATTGATTCTATGCGCATTATTTCGTTGTGCTTGGCGGTTCGCTCACTCCGTGAAAGACTACCCGTTTTTATTTGTCCGGCACCGGTGCCAATTGCTATATGCGCAATGGTAACGTCTTCTGTCTCGCCTGAACGGTGCGAAATAATAGTCTTCCAGCCATTGTTTTTAGCCAACTGAATTGCATGAATTGTTTCGGTAAGCGTACCAATTTGATTGGGCTTTATAAGTATTGCGTTGCCGGCATTTAAGTTAATGGCGCGCTGTAAGCGTTCGGTATTAGTCACCAGCAAGTCATCACCAACTAATTGTAGTCCGCTAAGACTTTGCGTCATGGTTTGCCAGCCGTGCCAATCATCTTGTGCTAAACCATCTTCGATTGAAGCAATTGGGTAGCGCTGTGCGAGTTCGTGGTACCAGGCTATGGTATTTTCAGTGCTCAGCGTGCGGCCTTCCGCGGCAAAAGCGTAGTCGGGTTCCTGATACAGCTCGCTTGCTGCAACGTCAAGCGCAAATACAATATCGGTGCCAACGGCGTAGCCAGCTTTTTGGATTGCTTCAGTAAGTACATCGAGTGCTTCGGCATTACTTTTTTGAATGTGCAAGGTAAAGCCGCCTTCGTCGCCAACAGTAGTTATTTCTCCGCGGTTGGCAAGCGTCTTTTTGAGCGACTGAAATATTTCGGCACCCATTTGAATCGCCTGCCCGAACGACTTTGCAGATTTTGGAATAATCATAGTTTCTTGAATGTCGGTTGAGCCGCTTGCGTGCTTGCCGCCATTGAGTACGTTCATCATGGGCATAGGTAGGTTTTTGACAGGGTTTTGGCAAATGTCGGCAATATGGGCATATAGTAAAATGCAGCGTGCATTTGCCGCAGCGTGCGCAGTTGCCAGCGAAACGGCCAAAATAGCATTTGCACCCAATTTTTCTTTATTTGGCGTTCCGTCTACATCAATCATGGTTTGGTCGACCAAAAATTGATCATCTGCCCGAATGCCAATAAGTGCAGGGCAAATAATCTCGTAAATATTCCGAATAGCTTTTTGCACGCCAAGTCCGCCAAATGCATCGCCACCATCACGCAGTTCGTGCGCTTCGTGCACGCCCGTTGATGCACCAGAGGGTACCGCGGCTCGGCCAAATACACCGTTTTTAAGCCAAACATCCGCCTCTACCGTAGGATTCCCGCGTGAATCAAGTATTTGTCGGGCTTCTATTTTTGCAATTTCCATCGCTGTTTATCTTCTCATAAAGCTTATGCTCGTGCCATAATAAAAGTCACATGGCACTCATTTATTTTTACGATGCGACCGAACTCGATCGCCAGCAACTTTCTGACGGCCTTAAAGATACCGATCATTCATGGCAGTATGTTGATGCACCTATTTCACCTGAAAATATTAATCCAGACACCGAAGTTGTTTCAGTGTTTGTGACTAGTTCTGTAAGCAAAGAAATTATTGATACCTTGCCGCGATTGCGGCTTATTGCATGCAGGTCAACAGGTTTTAATAATGTTGATTTAGCTGCGGCAGCCGCGCGAGATATTACGGTTGTCAATGTGCCTACCTATGGCGAGGCGACTGTCGCCGAGTACACTTTTACGCTTATGCTAGCGCTGCAGCGAAAGATTCGCTTAGCTCTTAAAGCTTTCGAAGAAGATATAAACAGCACCAGCCTTATGGGGAGCGATATTGGCGGCAAAACCCTTGGTGTGGTTGGCACCGGTCGTATAGGCCAGCATGTCATAGCAATCGCAAAAGGTTTTGGCATGCAAGTGCTTGCCTACGATCCGTTTCCAAAAGAGGAGCTCGACGAGCAGCTTGGTTTTACCTATGGCTCGCTCGAAGCGGTGGTGAATCAAAGCGACATAATCACGCTGCACGCACCATATGTGGGTACGAATAAGCATCTTATTAACGAGAGCGTTTTAGCTATGATGAAGCCAACGGCGGTCATTATTAATACTGCGCGTGGTGAGCTTATCGATACAAAAGCGTTGACCCAAGCTTTGCAAGAAAATCGCGTTGCGGGCGCCGCCTTGGATGTTATTGAGGGCGAGCAGTTACTGCATGTTGAAGAAGAAGTAGCGCTACTACGTGCGCCCAATGTATCGCAAGAAACATACGAGCATAGCGTTGAGCTTTTGGCGCTCCATAAAATGCCAAATGTGCTACTGACACCACACAATGCGTTTAACAGTGTTGAGGCAGTAGGGCGCATAAATGGCACAACGACTCAAAATATTATTCGGTACTGGTATGGCGAATCAGACAATAAAGTCGAGCAACCTGCAAAACAGCGAGGCAAGTTATTAATCGTTCGTCATGCTGAAAGTGAGTGGAACGAAACAGGTAAGTGGTCAGGAATAACCGATGTGCACTTAAGCCAAGAAGGGTTTCACGAAGCGGGGTTATTTGGCCTAGCCCTTAAAGGCCTGAATGTGACCATAGACAAAGCCTATTGCTCAGAGCAAATTAGAACGCTTGAAACGCTCGAAGGTATTTTAGACGCGTCACAGCAGCTTGATGTGCCAATAGAACGTTTCGCTGCAATTAACGAACGTGACTATGGCGATTACACCGGTAAGAATAAATGGGAGATGCGCGACGCTCTCGGCGAAGAGCAATTTAATAATGTGCGTCGTGGTTGGGATGTTGCAATCCCTAATGGCGAGACATTAAAAATGGTTTACGAGCGTGTAGTTCCATTTTACGAACAGGTTATTGTTCCAGAGCTTAACGAAGGTAAAACGTTATTGCTTGTAGCGCATGGTAACAGCATTCGGGCGCTCATGAAATACATTGAATCGATTAGTGATGACGAAATTGAATTGCTAGAAATGATGTTTGGCACCATTGTGGTTTATGACGTTGATGCGGATGGCAAAAAAATGAACCGAAACGACACCACCATTGATATAACCCCGCCTAACGCGTAGCTCGCAAGCATCGAAAGCTTACATCTGTTATACTAATACGCGAAATGTTAATAGGTGGATTAAAAAAAGAAAACATGAAAGTTACTCATACAGCTCCAAATGTCCCTTTGGCGGACTTTAAACGTGTAAAAATTATAGCGACTGTTGGCCCAGCTACAAATAGCTATGAAGCCATAGTGAAACTTATAGAAGAAGGCGCGAACGGTATTCGGCTTAATTTTAGCCATGGTACGCACGACGAACGCACCCAGCAAATTGCCTGGATCCGTAAAGCAAGTACCGCATACGGTAAGCCAGTTGCTATTATCCAAGATATTCAAGGTCCAAAAATTAGACTAGGCGATTTTGAAGGCTTTATAAATGTTCAGACTGGGCAGTCACTTCGTTTTAAATTTAAAGCAGACTTTGACCGTGAAGGTATTATTCCGACACAGTACGATTTAAGTGAAAAAGTGAAGCGTGGCGAACGGCTGTACTTATTTGACGGCCGCGTACGCACTACTGTAACAAGCGTTAAAGACGGAGTGGTGCATGTTCGTGTCGAAAACGACGGCGTGTTGTTGCCGCGTAAAGGCATAAATCTGCCCGATACCGATTTCGCTGGGGACATTTTAAGCAAAAAAGATATGAAAGATATCGTCTACGGTACAACCGCAGACATCGACTACGTTGCAGTAAGTTTTGTACAATCTGCAGCCGATATTCAGGCGTTACGGCGTATTTTAAAAAATCACGGGTCTTCGGCACGTATTATTGCAAAAATTGAAACACGCGCAGCAACGCACGTTGAAACACTCGAAGAAATTGTTAAGGTAAGCGACGCAGTTATGGTGGCCCGAGGGGACTTAGCCATAGAAACTGAGCCCGAAAGCGTACCGGTATTGCAGCGTCGCATAGTTGGGCTTGGCATGAAGTACGGCCGCCCAACCATTGTTGCTACGCAAATGCTTGCAAGCATGACCGACAACCCCGAACCGACACGCGCAGAAGTAAACGATGTCGCGACTGCTGTACTTACCGGCGCTGACTGTGTAATGCTCAGCGACGAAACCGCAAACGGAAAATATCCAATAGAGTCAGTGCAGACAATGAAGCGCGTTATTCGCTACACCGAAGCAAATTCGCCGCTTAATGTTACGTATAAAGAAGAGCCCATAGATGCGCACACGCCACAAGGAGCAATTTGTTCAACTATTATTAGCTTGGCCGAACAAGTCCACGCCGTAGCAATTGTTGCAGAGACTAAAAGTGGGGCCACTGCATTTAAAATTGCTGCTCGGCGCCCGAAGTTGCCAATTATTGTTGTTACGAGTGTTGGGCGCATTGCACAGCAGCTAGCAATTATGTACGGCAGCAAAACATTTGTTCGTAAAGACGAGCCGTTTCAGGCAGTGCATTTGGCCGATTGGTTGAAACAGCACAAAATTTTATCCACTGGCGACGTTATTGTAACGGCAAGCGGGCAGCACCCGGGTGTTGTGGGCACAACCGATACCATTAAAGTGCGCGTAATCGAGTAGAATAGACAGTAAATAGGGGTGGGGAATGGCATTTACCAAAAAAACAATTCGCGACATAGACGTAAACGGCAAAACAGTACTCGTACGCGTTGATTTTAACGTACCAATTGATGAACATGGCGTGATTACTGATGATTATCGGATACGTCAGGCGCTTCCAACCATAGAGCACCTAAGGGGTATGGGCGCAAAGATTGTACTTATTTCGCACCTTGGTCGTCCAAAAGATTTGCACGATGCAAGTTTCAGCTTGGCGCCAACAGCCACACGGTTAAGTGATTTGCTTCATTTACCAGTTACCTTTATTGAAAGCTGTGTTGGCGAAAAGCCAAAAGCAGCTGTTGCAGCTGCAAAGCAAGGCGACATAATTTTGCTCGAAAACCTGCGCTATAACGAAGCTGAAGAGGCAAACGATGAAGATTTTGCAAAGCAGCTCGCTGAACTTGCCGATATTTTTGTACAGGATGGTTTTGGGGTTGTGCATCGCGCTCACGCCAGCACCGAAGCGGTCACTCATTATTTGCCAAGTGTTGCAGGGCTTTTGCTTGAGCGCGAGGTAGATACTATTACCAAAGCCATGGATGACCCAGAGCGTCCACTCGCTGTAGTAATTGGCGGGGCGAAAATATCTGACAAAATTGAGCTTTTAGAGAAGTTTGTTGAAACGGCCGATTTTATTGGCGTTGTTGGTGCTATGGCGAACACCTTTTTGCTTGCCGAAGGCGTGCAAGTTGGCAAAAGTTTGGTAGAGCCAGAAGCGCTCGATACCGCAAAAGCCGTGCTGGCAAAAGCGCGTGAACGGATGCAAAAAGACAACTTTACCTTTTATTTACCACACGATGTAGTGGTGGCAGAAGCAATAGACAGCAACACGCAAACACGCGTAGTCGATGTAAATTCGCATACCTGGGCAGATATTACGAGTTATCCGCAAAAGCCAAAGCCGGCTAGTTATACGGTGCAGCAAAATGAGCTTATTCTAGACATTGGCCCTATAAGCGCCGCAACAATTGCCGGTGCCTTAAAGCTTGCTAAGACAGCCGTGTGGAACGGTACGGCAGGTGTAACCGAAACAACCGGGCTTTCGGGCGCCGCAAAGCCGTTTAGCCACGGAACAAACACCATTGCAGAGGCGCTAGTCGGCGAACACGCTGGCGATAAAAACAAGCCATTCAGTGTTGTCGGCGGTGGTGATACTGTTGGGTACGTTGAATCAGTGCCGACCCTGCGTGAGCGCCTTGGTCATGTCAGTACTGGCGGCGGTGCCAGCCTAGAGCTTATGGCTGGCAAAAAATTACCGGGCGTAGAAGCGCTACTAGACAAAGACAGTTAGAAATTCGCACCGTGCGGTGGTATTATCTGAATAAGCATAAAAACTAAGGTGGGCAAAAAGTAACATGCGAAAAATACTCATAGCAGGCAACTGGAAGATGAACTTGACGACAGCGCAGGGCAGTCTTTTAGTGCAGCGTTTGCACGAGCATGTAGAAATTCACCGCGATGTTGAAGTCGTTTTGGCACCGAGTGCTTTATTTTTGCAGCCACTGTCGCTACAAATCGACCTTCGAAAATTCAAGCTGGCCTCGCAAGATGCATATTACAAAGACGAAGGCGCGTTTACTGGGCAGGTTTCGTTTACGCAATTGCACGGGCTGGTCACATACGGCATTGTTGGGCACAGCGAACGCCGCCATGTCTTTGGCGAAAGTCTTGACGATGTAAAGAATAAGGTTGCTGCAGCTTACCGTAATAATATTGTGCCAATTTTGTGCGTTGGCGAGACTAAGGCAGAACGCACCAATGGCGAGACTAACCAGGTATTACACGACCAAGTTGTTTCGGCGCTTGCCAACATAACTGGCGAAGAAGCAGAGCGGCTTGTTGTGGCCTATGAACCCGTATGGGCAATTGGTACAGGCGAAGTAGCTACTCCTGACCAAGCGGCAAAAGCGGCTGAAGTTATTCGCCGAAACGTAGAGGCTTTGTACGGTAAGAAAGTAGCCGATGCAGTACGCGTATTGTACGGCGGTAGTGTCACTCCTGACGTTGCAGGTGGCTTTTTGCGAGCAAAAGGCATAGATGGCTTACTTGTTGGCGGTGCAAGCCTAAATTACCAACACTTTAGCGGTATTATTGCTGCGGCTCACCGTAAAAAACACGGGTTATTCCATAAGGGTGCGTAACAAGTATGGCCGATAAAAAAGTATTTGATATTGCACACCCCGAAGAAGCGAAGAGTAAGCCAGCGCGCAAGCTTATGACGAATGAGCCAACACTCGAACAAAATGATTCGGCAACACCAGAGATTCAAGACGAAGCTAGCAAAGAACCAATAGTGTCGAGTAAGGGCGCAACATTGCAGCCACTTTCGGACAACGTCGTACCTGAAGAAACAGAAGCGCCAGCCATACCTGGAATTAGTGATTTGCCTGAAGCACTCGCAGCGCAAAAAGAAGAACAGCCTGAGCCAGTAGAGGCGCCAGCAAGCCCCATAGAAGAGCCAAAGGAAGAAGTAGAAGAAACTGAACCAGAGCCTGCGCCATCCGAACTTGTACCCGAAGAGACTGAAGAAAAGGTAGAGCCCATAAAAGAAAACGCTTCGACGGACAGTATTCTACCCAATGACAGCCAGCGGGCAACAGCAGTTGCCAAAGATGCTATGCAGAGCCCAACTATGTTTGACACCAAAGCTTATTACGTACCAATCGGTAACAGCCAGCACAAGCATGGGCATGCTTTTGGTGCGATTGTCGCAGGTTTAGTAACTGCAATTGTGGTTGTGGGCGGAATCTTGGCAGCCGCAAAATACCTGTAAACTACAACGGTTTTCCCCTGGTAGTACTGGTAAAATAAACTCATGCATGAACACCCCCTTTTAACGGGGCTAAATCCTGAACAACAACGAGCCGTAGAAACTATTGACGGTCCGCTTTTGATTTTGGCGGGTGCCGGAAGTGGCAAAACTAAAACCCTCACACACCGTGTGGCTTATTTGCTTACGGAACAAAAAGCGCAACCACACGAAATACTGGCGGTGACCTTTACCAATAAAGCGGCCAATGAAATGCGTGAGCGGGTGGCCAAGTTAGTCGGCGGTTCTGCAGAATACCGCGGCTTTATGCCATATATGGGAACGTTCCACGGTATTTGTGTTCGCTTGCTGCGCCAATACGGTGAATACGTGGGCCTGGCGCCAAACTTTGTTATTTTCGATGCGGGTGATGCCCAAGCATTAGTTAAACAAATTAGTAAGCGCTTAAGTGTCGATGAAAAACAAAATCCACCGCGTACCATAGCGAGCCTTATAAGTAGTGCCAAGAACGAACTCATCAGCCCCGATGAATACCGCGGCACCGCGCAGTCACCACTACAAAAAATAGCCGCACAAATTTACCCAATATATGAGGCGGACCTACGTAATCAGCAAGCACTCGACTTTGATGATTTAATTGGGCGTACGGTAAGTTTGCTGCACAATAATCCCGAAATTCGCGAAAAACTACAGGCGCAATTTAAGTATATTTTGATTGATGAGTATCAAGACACCAATGCCGCGCAGTACCGACTTATAAAACTACTTACAAACTCTGCGCAGAATATTGCAGTGGTAGGCGACGACTGGCAAAGTATTTACAGTTGGCGTGGTGCTGACTTTAAAAATATTTTAAATTTTGAGCGTGATTATCCAAAATGTACTGTTATTAAACTCGAGCAAAACTATCGCAGCACCAAACACATTTTAGATGCCGCGCATGCAATTATTACGAAAAATCAGCAGCGATCTGACAAGCAGCT
>CAZPLH010000030.1:0-8272 GCA_964587465.1 uncultured Candidatus Saccharibacteria bacterium
GCAAGCTCTTGTAGGCGCGACTTAGGGTCAAGCCACGAACCAGTTTCCAAAATCTCTTCAAACGTAACAATCAAATTCTTCGTGATGAACTCTTTTGCTACATCGTAACCTTTGTCTAGGTAAATAGCGCCAATAACAGATTCAAAACAGTTAGCTAAAATCTGCTCGCGGGCACGTTCGCTCCCGCGTTTTTCGCCGCGCGAAAGCCGCAAATATTCGTTAAAGCCAAGTCGGTCACCAGCGGCGCTAATACTTTCGGTGCGCACCAAACTACTACGCCAGTTAGTCAAAATACCTTCTGGTTCACTGTAGTTACCATACAAATATTCAGTTACAACAAGCTCTAAAACGGCATCACCCAAAAATTCGAGTCGCTCGTTATGCGCTTTAACTGTTTTCTTGTGTTCGTTCAAGTACGAACGGTGTGTAAATGCGGTAACCAGCAGTTCAAGGTCGGTAAATTCCTGCCCGATTATTGCTACTGCTAGTTCTTGATACTTCGAAAAATCCATACTTTTCCTTAGGTCTCTGTCCTAATTTTCTTAAGTGCAATCAAAATAAGTTTGCCAATATCTTCGTATTCAATCAAATCAAGCGCCTTATTAGCCGGAATCCATTCGAGGCTTTTATAAATCTCTTCTTTTTGGATATCGTCGGTGTCACCTTTGGCTTCTACCATATAAATTTGCGTGGTCATAAGCACCAGGCTGTTTTGGCGGCGATACCTAAAGCTTGTTTTACCCAACCAGCTCATCATACGCATTTCTTTAAGCGATGTTTCTTCACGAATTTCGCGCTCGGCTGTTTCTTTAGGGCTTTCACCTTCTTCAATGTGGCCCTTTGGTATCGACCAGCGGCCTTTTACATCCTGAAGTAGCAAAATTTCTACTTCGCCTTTTTTATTCTTACGCCAAACAATACCACCGGCGGTCATTTCTCGTACTACTTCTGATATTCCTGGGCGACGGCGATTGAGATATTTACGAAATCCTTCTATAGGCTTTGGTCTTTGCACTAAGCTATTTCTTCGCTTTCTTTTTTGGCGTACTTTCCATCTGCCGGAGCGCAGTACCTAGTACACCATTGACGAACTTAGAGGAGTTTTCGCCACCGAATGCCTTAGCAAGTTCGACAGCTTCGTTAATGACCACCTTTGGCGGTACGTCATGTTCGTATGTAAGTTCGTATAAACCAATCCGCAGCACAATTCTGTCCATACGGGCAATCTGTGCAAGTGGCCATTCTGGGGCCATAGGCTGTAGGGCAACATCAAGCTCATCTTGATGTTTTACGATACCCTCAACCAGCGAAGTTATAAAAGACTTGTCTTCTATGGTTTCGCTATACCGCTCAATATTGCGCGATAGCACTTCTTTCAGATCAAAATTTGGGTCTCCGCACTCAGCACGGAAGTCTTGCTCGTACAGTGTCTGCAGAGCTACGATTCTACCTAAGTGTCGGTTAGATGCCATATGTTTTGATGTGCCTTTCTCTTTATGCTTTTATAAAGAGCGTTTGAAGTGTTATTTTGCTTCTTTTTTGCCGCTTTCGCGGGCGGTTGTGTATGCCTTTACTGGCGACTTTGCGTTTACAGAGCGCGCCAATTTAACCACTAGGTGGCTGCGGCGAGTGCCGGTTCGGCGTGGTGTTGTGCGCTTTTTTGGTTTACCCAAGGTACAAACTCCTGTTAGTTCTTCGTTAACACTTTACTAAATCCTAGCTAGTATACCAGAATTATGTCCTAAAACTCAAGGTTATATACTTAAGCCACAATATTGACAAATTACAATGCTTATGCTATTATGTACTCATGACTACACGCACCCGTTCAAGCCACGACATAAGCCCAACCTACACCGGTCTTTCTAAAAAAACCGAGCGTGGCCTAGCTATTGGAGTGAGCGGCCTTGCAGCTTTGGCAATCTTTGGACTTATTAATAACGCCAGCTCAGAAGGCGACGCACCACGTGTTGACCGAATCGTGCAAGAATCTGTTGAAACCTGTAATCAGCAAACTCTTAAGGAGTTAGGCCTGCAAGAACTTGAGGGGAGTGTAGTTGTTAACGCTAAAACCAATATTCGTCGTGAACCAATTCGTGTTGAAGACGAAGATTCAGGTGAAACAAATAAAGATGATAAATTCACTGAAGCTACAAAGAATAACGTTGTTATTCTTAAAGACCCGCTAGTCTACACCTCGCCAAACGGTGAATACACGTGGTATGGTGCGAAAGACCCGGACACCGGCGAATTCTATTGGGTGAGCGCAAGCGAAGTTACGCTGTCTAAAGGTGTAAAAGTTGGCATGCCTGATGTAAATGCAGAGTCTGCGATTTACATTTCTGCTTCTAGAGAATCTGGTAGCTAATATATGAGCGAAGCCAAGCACCCATTTGTATTGACGCCCGACAAACTTGTTAAGGGTGCAGAGTGGGCGGTAGGTACTGCTATTGGCGCAGGAGTTTTATATCTTGGGCTGCATGCACTTGAAGCGCCATCAAGACAAGCATTCGAAATTAATAATGGATGCACCGGTTCAGAAGAGTTCCCTGTTACGTCGCGCGAACCGCTACAAGATGTATACGACCGAGTCGCAAGCCAACTCCACACCACAACCGGCATACGGCCAACTGACACACAACTTCAGAACAACATCTTTAGTCAGAACTTCGGCACGTACAACTTAAGTCCAACCGAAATTAAGGACTTACAAGCCGGCAAAGTGCCTAATGGCTACTCGGTGCTGCTCGTGCCCGAAAAATGCCCGGACCCAAGTCAGTAGTTAAACTACAAAGTTAACGAGTTTATTCGGAACGTAAATAGTCTTTTTTATACCGTCGCCTAAGTATTGGGCGACGTTTTCGTGCGCCTTGGCTTCGGCTTCAATAACTTCTTTAGTTGCATCGTGCGGTACTTCTATTTCGCCACGTAATTTACCATTTACCTGCACGGCAATGGTCATAACGTGTTGCACTAGGTAGGCTTCGTCGTGCGTTGGCCAACCGCCTACATGCACACTGCCCTCGTTGCCTAAATCGTTCCATAGCTCTTCGCTCATGTGCGGCGCAAATGGGGCAAGCAACTGCGCGAGCGTCGTAAGCGCAAATCTCCAGGTTTTTTCAGCACCAAAACCATAAGTAGCTTCGAGCTTGTACAATTCATTGGTGTATTCCATAAGTGCCGCAATGGCGGTGTTAAAGCCCTGGTTTTCTAAGTCGTGTGAAACTTTTTTAATGGCAGCGTGCGCAGCGCTCAAAAGCTCGCCTTCACCGTCACTTAAAGGTTCTGGCTTAGCTTCTAAGAACTTTTGCGTAATGGTCCAGACACGGTTCAAAAAGCGATACGTGCCGGCAATGCCTCGGTCGTCCCAAGCGGCGTCAAGTTCATACGGTGCAATAAATAATTCGTATAAGCGTAGCGAATCAGCACCATAGCCTTGGTTAATAAGCTCGAGCGGGTCTACCACGTTGCCCTTGCTTTTGCTCATTTTTTGGCCATCGGCCGCGTTAATGTAGCCGTTATAAATAAGGCGTTTTACCGGTTCTTTACGGGTATGGTCTATTAGGCCTAAATCGGCAAATACGTGCATCCAAAAACGGCTGTACAGCAAGTGTGAAACCGCGTGGTCGCCGCCACAGTAATAATCAATCGGCATCCAGTAGTTAGCTTTTGCAGGATCCCATGCCTGGTGTTCGTTATTTGCGTCTGTGTAGCGTAAGTAATACCAACTACTGCATGCGTAACCGTCCATGGTGTCGGTTTCACGCTTTGCAGGCTTGCCACAGGTTGGGCACGGTACGTTTACCCACTCTTCTACGCTTTCTAGTACGCTTTTACCGTTTCCAGTTGGCGCAAAATCGGTAAGCATTGGAAGCTCTACGGGCAACTGCTCGTCTGGCACGGCAACCGCACCATGCTCGTCGCAGTGGATAATCGGAATCGGCGCACCCCAGTAACGTTGGCGGCTTATAAGCCAGTCGCGCATGCGGTAATTCACTTTGGCCTCGGCTATGCCCTCTTTGGCAAAATCAACAACCACTTTTTCGCGCATTTCAGCAGTGCTAAGGCCGTTGTATTCACCCGAATTAATCATAGTGCCTTCACCGCCAAAGCTAGAATCGCCAAGCGGTTCATACACATTGGTAATCGCAAGGTTGAACTTTTCGGCAAAAGCATGGTCGCGCTCGTCATGTGCCGGTACGGCCATAATGGCGCCTGTTCCGTAATTTACAAGTACGTAGTCGGCAATCCAAATAGGAATTGGCTGCTTGGTAGCCGGGTTTATGGCGTATGCACCCGTAAACACGCCCGTTTTTTCACGCGATTCATTCATGCGGTCTACATCGCTCTTTTTCTGCGTTTCAGCCTGGTAGGTGGCCACTGCATCTTTTTGCTCGGTAGTGGTAATTTCTGCCACTAACGGATGTTCGGGTGCAAGCACCATGAAGGTAGCACCAAAAATGGTGTCGGGGCGAGTCGTAAATACTTTTACTTTTTCGCCTGAATCTTGCAACGCAAAATCGACTAATGCGCCTTCGCTTTTACCAATCCAGTTTTTTTGCATTGCCTTAATTTTTTCTGGCCACTGCAAATCATCAATTCCGGCTAAAAGCGGTTCGGCATAGTCGGTAATTTTAAAGAACCACTGCTTAAGCCAACGTTTTTCAACGGCAGTTGTTTCGTGTCGCCAACAGTACCCACCATTAATCACTTGCTCGTTTGCAAGCACGGTTTGGCATTCGGGGCACCACCACTGCAAACTTTCGCCTTGGTATGCTAAGCCTTTTTTGAATAACTGCAAAAATATCCACTGTGTCCATTTGTAATAACTCGGGTCGGTAGTGTTAAGCTCGCGGGACCAATCAAAACTTACGCCAATGCGCTGTAATTGCGTTTTAAAGTTCGCAATGTTTGTTTTGGTAGTTTCTTGTGGAGGTGTACCAGTTTTAATGGCGTAGTTTTCGGCCGGCAAACCAAAACTGTCCCAGCCAATGGTAGCAAGTACGTTTTTGCCGCGTTGTCGTTCGAACCGGGCAATGGTGTCATTAATAGAATAATTACGCACATGCCCAATATGTAGCCCGGCACCGCTCGGGTACGGGAACATAGCTATTACATAGCTTTTTGGCTTTGTGTTGTCTTCGGTTACTTCATAGAGCTTCGAATCAAGCCATTGTTTCTGAATAGCGGGCTCAAGCTCGCTCGGGTTATATCGTTTCATTTACCTTAATTATACCTGTTATATGCTAAAAATCAGACTCAAAATCATCTTGTGCTAAAAATAGCTGTCCATTTTTTGCATTTTCTATAAGCTTGATTATTTCTTTATGCCCTTTAAAGGCGGTTGAGCCATACAAAACTTCGTTGTTTCCCCAAAAACTATTAAACATTTCAGTCCGTAGGTTAGTTTCTGCTTTTTCGGGTGCTTCACCAGTAAATACATAACCAATTATGTGATTAATGACGTTTTTGTCTTTGTGGTAACGCATTATGTAGGTTCCGCACAATGTTAGCTCTATACCCGTTAGGCCGGTTTTTTCTACCAACTCGCGTCGTGCCGCGTCTTGCAACGCCTCGCCGTAATGAATTTTGCCCGATGGAAACCCCTTATAATTCAAAAAAGGCTGGTGCGTACGCTCAATAAGGGCATATTCGCCCTTTGGATTTTTAACGACCAAAATGGTGATGAGCTTTGGCTGAATGCGCAACTTAAGGCTTTCAAGGCTTATACGGTCAGACATCTGCAGCCCATATGAAGTAAGCCCGTAACTACCGTCGTCATTCTTTTTAACAACGCCATCTTTCATGAGCTGCTTCAGGTGATACATAAATAAATTAGACTCGAGATTTTTTGGGCGCAGCTGGGCATAGCGTGCCGAAGGTACGGTTAGTAAATGCCGAATTATGTCCCGCTTAATGTAGTGGTCGGCAATCGAAAAATGTTGGTCTAAAACGTAGTCGCTCATTACTCAAATTATTTTGACACAAAACGCCCTGTCTAGTTGCTCCTTAAGCCTTAGCATACGCTACCAATATGGTTCAACAAAGGTTCCTAAGGCAAGAAAGAAGGCGACAACAATGAGCGAAAAACTCGCACTCCGAGAAAGCATTTATGAAAAGGGCTACGCACCTGTCGGCATAGATTTAGGTAAAAGCGACCTACAGACCGCCATGGACCGCTACCTCGCCTTTTTAGAGCTCGATGATTCGTTTCATAAAATAACGCGTTTTATGCTGACTAATCGGGGCGACGGTGACTTTGGGCAATACACTCGTGTTGCCGGCATAACCGGTGAACGTGGCGTGCAGGCCGACAACAAAGATATTTTTCATTTTGGGTCTATGACCCGACAAATCATTGAGGCGCGTGTTTCTGGTGCGCTCCCTACTGAAGCAAAAGATTTCTTAGATGCCGCAGAAGAAATTTATTGGGCTGGCCAACGCTCAAAAAAACAGGCCATAGAACAACTCGACTACTTCGAAATGGGTCTCGTTGGCGTTCTTTCACCAGAATACGAAACCATGAACGACGTATTGCGGTTTATTGCATATTACCCTAATAAAGGTCAGCTCGCGAAAGGCCACTTCGATCGCTCTACCGCTACCCTGGCAATTGGCGAAAGCCACGAAGGTCTACGAATCGCCCCCGGTCAAAACGGCTATCAACTCGACGTCGATGAATCCTACATGGCTCAGCTAGAACAAAACCTTCAGCCAGTCACACACGCCGATGGTGAAGCAAAATTCTTCTTGGGTGCCGGTTGGAATCGGTTGCCTGACTATTTGCGACTTGGGAACGAAGACCGTCCACTTGCGTGGCACGATGTCGTACCGTCCGACAAACAAGTAGACGACACAATCATGCGTTGGGCAATTGTCATGTTTATTAATCCGCACCTCGGATTCCACGATTATGTGGTGCCGTCTCAACCCGAAACTCGGCCCTATAAAAAGCTCGGCCGCTTAGTTGGTTCTAAAGAACTTGTCTTGGTTTAGCCGGCAACGGCAAATTTTACCAGCATGTCGACAAGTTGTGGCATATCGAGCCCGTGCTGTTTTGCAGCTTTCGGCAATAAACTTTGCTTGGTAAGGCCTGGAATAGTATTAACATCAAGCAAGTACAGCTCGCCCTCTGGCGAAAGCATAAAGTCAGAGCGTGACATGTGGCGACAGCCAAAAATATCGTGAGCTTGCTTAGCAAGTCGCTGCGCTTCACTTTGATCATGGTCACTCACGTTTTTTGGCGGGCATAGTTCTTGGGTATGGCCGTTGTACTTGTTTTCGTAATCAAATTCTTCGTAAGCTGGCGGAATTATTTCGATTACCGGTAACGCCTCATCACCCAATACTCCAACAGTAATTTCTACGCCTGCAATAAGTTCTTCGAGCACCATGGCACCATAAGTCGCAAATACTTCTTTTAACGAATCGTGTTTAAATACCCCAGGGTCACGGACAATAAAGGTGTCAATACTTGACCCGCCAATGTCGGGCTTAACAACAAACGGCTGCTTGGTTAATGGGTGCACTACAAATTCTTCATACGTAACAACACCGCCTTTTGGCACTAACATACCTTTTTCTGCTGCCATTGTTCGCATTGTTTTTTTGCTTATGCACTTTGCTGAACTTTCAGCACCAGAACCAACATATGGCACGTGCCACGCATCCAGCAGTACTTGTAAGCTGCCATCCTCACCGCCCTTACCGTGAAGTGCAATAAAGACCACATCGCCTGAACGACTTATGGTACGGAGTTCGTTTTCGGTAAGCTCTTTTGGGTCAGCAGAAATTACAATGTGGCCAGCGCGCGTAAGCGCCTCTGCAACGTTTTTACCCGAGCGAAGCGATACCTCGCGCTCATCAGAAATGCCACCGCATAAGACAATAACTTTCATTAATTGTGAGCGTCCGTAAATTGCGCGCGCTTTTTTGCAAGCCAAAATTCACTTTGGCGGACAAGCTTAGATGAATCATCTGGGTTTGCTAAAAGTTGTTTTACGGCTTCTTCGGTAAATACGCCATTCTGCGAACCTTTGGCAAGCACGACACCGCCTTCCTTTAGGCGTTCAGCAACGAGCTTACCGGCTTGGTATGGGCTGTCACATCGGGAGACATGGCACCCGTTGGCTTCGGCGGCATCAGCCAAAATAGTTTTTGCGGCAGTACCAACCGTAACAACAAGGTCAACTTTTTTCGGGTCACAATATTCACCAATTTCACGGTGCGCCGCTTCGCTAAAGTTACCCAGTTCGTTCATCATGCCCAAAAT
>CAZPLH010000031.1:0-8155 GCA_964587465.1 uncultured Candidatus Saccharibacteria bacterium
AGATTTTGGAAACTGGTTCGTGGCTTGACCCTAAGTCGCGCCTACAAGAGCTTGCTCAGAGTACCGATGGTGTGACGCCACAGTACAAGGTTTTGAGTGAAGAAGGCCCCGACCACGAAAAGATATTTACTGTTGGCGTGTTTGTAGATTCAGTGCTTAAAGGCAATGGCAAGGGCCCGTCTAAGCAAATTGCACAGCAAAAAGCAGCCGAAGCCGCACTGGCATTGTACGTAAAGAGTTAGCACAGGTAAGTAGCTGTTGACTTTTTAGGCAAAAACGTCTAAAATTACTCCTTAGATGTCAATAAAAAGTTAAGGGAAAGAGTTCTAGTTAATTTTTATGCTCGCGATTCGAATGCAACGCACCGGCCGTAAAGGTCACGCACAGTTCCGTATGGTAGTCCAAGATTCACGCCGCACTCCAAGCAGCGGTAACATTGTGGCTGCATTGGGTAGTTACAACCCACACACCAAAGAAGCTAAATTAGATATTGAAAAGGCAACCACCTTTTTGAACAATGGCGCACAGCCTTCTGACCGTGTTGCTGCTTTGTTGCAAAAAGAAGGTGTTAAAATGCCAGCTTGGGTGAACGTACGAACTAAGCAAGAACGAGCTATCCGTAACGCTGAAAAACTTCGTCGTAACCAGCCAGCCGAAGAAGTTGTAGAAGAAACTGTTGAAGCAGAAGTTGCTGAAGCGCTTGAAGAAGCACTAGAAGCAGACATTGCTGCCGAAACTGAAGCAGAAGTTGCTGAAGCTGTTGTTGAAGCAGCCGAAGAAGCTCCAGCAGCCTAAACAGAACTTTGACTAAAAACCCGAGGACTTACCTCGGGTTTTTTTGTATACTGAATATGTTGTATCTAACTAAGGGAGTTGTATGTCCAGTATCGACCAGCAGTTTGTAGAATATATTGTAAAATCATTAGTCGGCAACCCCGATGCAGTCAGCATTAAGCGGACCATCGATGAAAAAGGTGTTTTGCTAGAACTTACCGTAGACCCAGAAGATTTAGGTCGCGTTATTGGCAAGAGAGGCGCAACGGCGCAGAGTATTCGTAGTTTGCTACGCGCTCTTGGCACCAAAAACGAGGCTCGCTACAACCTAAAAATTGTAGACAATGGCGTGCAGGGCCCTCGCTCTAACAAGAGTGATGATGATGCTGCAAGCGATGACGTCGTAGATGATGAAGAGCATGAAGAAAGCAGTGTTGTAAGTAACACTCGCAAAGAGCTTGAAGAGCTCGACGACCTAGACGTATAATCAGAGCAAGTCGACGAAACGACTTGTCTAAAACCTTCAAATCCCAAAATAAAAATAAAGCTCGTGCGAGCACGGCGGTAAAAACCAATGTGAGAGCTTTATGTGACAAAAGTACCCCGAAGTTCGGGGTATTTTTGGTATTAAAAGGTATACTAGTACAGATGAGGATTCAAGTTATAACCTTGTTCCCGGAAATGTTTACGGGCGTTTTTGGTAGCAGCATGATGTGGAAAGCGCAAAATAGCGAAAAAGTGACGCTAGAGACTGTTGATTTGCGCACTTTTGGTATTGGTCCACGGAAAACGGTCGATGATACGCCATATGGTGGCGGCGACGGCATGCTATTAAAGCCAGAGCCGTTGTTTGCTGCCGTAGAGTTTTGTAAACAAAAATCACCCGATGCGAAAGTGCTACTTATGACACCGCGGGGTTACGATTACACTCAGGTGCATGCCGAACGCTTAGCCGATGCAAAGCAAGATTTAATAATTA
The DNA here is from genome assembly GCA_964587465.1 of uncultured Candidatus Saccharibacteria bacterium. Lineage (GTDB taxonomy): Bacteria > Patescibacteriota > Saccharimonadia > Saccharimonadales > CAIOMD01 > JBBRSL01. The sequence goes on from CAZPLH010000031.1 coordinate 1,754, forward strand.
TTTGTGGTCGCTATGAAGGCTATGATGAGCGCGTTACGACACTCGTTGACGAGCAGATTTGCGTAGGGCCATATGTACTCACCGGTGGTGAACTGCCGGCAATGACCATTGTTGACAGTATTGTTCGACTTATACCTGGCGTTTTAGGTGGCGAAAAAAGCGCTGAAATTGAAAGTTTTAGCGGAGGGGGCGATACGCGCGAATTTCCGCAGTATACACGCCCCGAAGAGTTTAATGGCATGCGTGTACCAGATGTTTTACTAAGTGGTCACCATGCCGAAATTGAAAAATGGCGTCAGCAAAATAGTATTCAGAGCGAGCAAAATGGCTAAAGAGACCGTTGTAAAACAAAAACGAATTGAAACCATCGACATTTTGCGGGGCTTCTTTATATTTTCCATTATTGTCGTGCACCTCGCACGCTTCCCAAACGGGTATGATGTGCTTACTGGGCGCGGTATATTGTGGGTGACGAATTCTGAGGGCTTCTTTTTAATGTCGGGCATGTTGATTGGCATGATTCGAGGCAAGAAAGACATTGCTTTGCCGTTTAAAGAAGTTGCCAAAAAATTATTTAAGCGCGGGGCAATGCTGTACGTTTGGACTATTGGGCTGACGTTGTTATTTACGTTTTTTGCGCTCCAAAGTGGGCTCGCAACTATTAAGCCCGGCGTGTGGGAAGACCCGATAACGTGGCGGATACTCTTCGATAGTGCGACGTTCCAATATGTATATAGCTGGGCTGATTTTTTGCAGTACTACAGCATCTACTTATTTGCCTCGATTCCAGCGATCTATGCACTCCGAAAAGGCAAGTGGTGGATTGTGGTAGCAATCAGCGTATTCTTATGGGCGATCCATGGGCTTAACGCGTTTTTGACATGGCAGCTATTCTTTTTCTGTGGCGCGGTAGCGGGCTGGTACTGGAATGAAATAATCGCCTTTTTAAAGAAAACTCCCAAGTGGCTTGTTATGCTGCACTATCCACTCGCGTTTGCCCTACTAATGCTTTCGGTAGTCTCGGTAGAGGGGAGCTTGGTGCCAAAGCTTTCAGAAGTACTTAATCCACACTTTGTGCGCGCAAAAATGGAAATTTGGCGTGTGCTTTTGTTCTTGCTTTGGTTTAGCGCGGGGTATAGGCTCGTCAGCCGGTATGAAGCCCAGGTGAAAAAATGGGTCGGCTGGATGCTTATACCATTCGGGCAGAATTCGTTGTATGTGTACATTTTGCACAGTTTCTTTATTTTCTTTGTTTCGTTATTAGTGCCGTTTACGAGCAATATTTTCATAAACTTTTTAGTAACAACTACAGTACTGCTTTTGCTTACCTTGGCCGTGCGGAAAAAGTTTTTATTTAACATTATCCCTCGTTAATTAGCGTGCCTTTTACCGAAGAATTAGCTATAATGAGCAGAGTAATTTAGCCGGAGAATCACCATGTTTTTTAGCCTCATTAAACCAGTCTACGCCCACTGCGATGTTCCGTGCGGAATTTATGAAACCGATACTATGACCCATGCAGCAGCTACCTGTTTGCGCATGATTGAAAAGATTGAGGCTCTTGGTGAAATTGACTCGCTAGAAAAGCAGAATAACTTTGCACGCGCAGTTGCCACTAAAGAAAAGCATGCTCAAAAAGTTAAGCACGAAGTGTATGTACTATGGAGTGATTACTTTAAGCCAGAACATTTAGAAAAGTTCCCAGAATTGCACGACACTCTGTGGCAAGCAGCTAAACAAGCAAGTAAAGTTAAGCAAACCGTAAGCGCAGATGAGTGCAAGGTATTAATAGAGAAGGTACAGGCAGTTTCTGATTTGTTTGCCAAGTCGAAGCAGTAATTAGTTAATGAAAATACGTCGTGTTGTTGGCGAAAGTATGTTGCCTGGTCTTGCGCCAGGCGATATTTTGCTTGTAAGTAAAAAATACAAGCCGAGCGTTGGTGATATTGTTGTAGCACGGCGTAAAAATATGGAAATTGTAAAACGGGTTACAAAAATAAGTAAGAAACGACGGTTTACGCTTGAAGGTGATAATAAAAAGGCAAGTACCGACAGCCGTAGTTTTGGCAATGTTCCTGAAAAAGACATAGTCGGTGTGGCGGTTTGGGCTGTTGGCTTTTCGCGCTTAAAAAATAAGTCGGCAAAAAAGAAGTCGCGTATTGTACAGTTTTCGCTTGGTGCGGTAGTTGCTTGCCTGCTGGTGTTTGGAGTCATATTTGGTCTGACTCAAAAAGAACACGCGTACTCGCAAAGCAACAACATTGTGCAGCCACAAGCAGCGATACAACCGGTTGTATCTCCGAAGTATAGTGTGGGCACTACGCAAAAAGATGTGCCGTATTGCAACGGGCAAAATTTGGACATTTATTATCCTCGTAAAGCGGTATATGAAAAAGCGCCAGTCGTGCTGTACTTTCATGGTGGGGGCTGGAAAATTAACGACAAGGCAAGTGAACCCGACCAGCTAGCCATGATAGACCCGCTCCGCGATGAAGGCTTTGCAGTAGTTTCGATTGATTATCGTAAGTTACCTGACAACTTTTTCCCTGCGCCAGTTAGTGATGCTCTTTGTTCGGTGCGCTACTTACGCGCTACAAGCGCAGAGACTGGACTTGATGGCGAAAAGGTTGGTGTCTATGGTTTTAGCGCCGGGGGGCATTTAGCAGCGATGGTTGGGGTACTCGACAGCTACAATGCGTTCAACGAAGGGCCGTATCAAGAGCAATCATCTCGGGTTAAGGCGGTTGCAACGCTTGCGGGTATATTCAATTTCGAAACAGCACTACGCCCTGGGTATGATGCCAAGCTTGCGTATTTCTTAAATGGTAGAGCAGCAAGCGAAGCGCAGCCAATTAGTTACGTAAGTGGCGACGACTCGCCATTTTTGCTTGTGCACGGCCTACAAGACCAATACATTGACCCGGAGCAAGACGTATTATTTTCAAGCAAGCTTACAGAAGCGGGCGTGACGAATAAGATTGTAGATGTACAAAATGCCGAACATGGGCTAGGAGCAATGGGCGGAGAAGTAACACCGTCTAAAGCAGACGTCGCCAAGCAAATTCGCGATTTCTTGAAACAGCAAATACTCCGCTAGCCGATAATAGTGACTGCGCGTGCGGTAACCAGTACAACAATGATAATTGAAATCAAAGATTGAATACCCATAAGTGCTTTCGCGCGGTGACTAAGTGGAACGGTATCGGTAGGGCTGAATGACATCGCATTTACTGCCGACAAATACAAGTAATCGAAAAACTGCGGGCGCCAGCCTACGTTATGCAGATTAAGGTATTCTGGTGCATTTTCTTGGGGGAAAATAAAATCTTGTGGCTTGTCGGTGCGCTTAAATTCCATTTCCCAATACCATAAGCCGAACACAATAATATTAGTTATGAATATTGAAAATGCTGAAAGCAAAAGGTCTGGCCCCGTAAATGCATTCGAGTCGTGCACCAGGCTCGAAATAACCAAGATAAGTGAAACAATATTACCCACCGTGATGAGTGCGATTAACAAAATCGCGAATGTCCGTCTAAGTTTCAGGCTGACTGCACTTTGAGCAACAAACATTAGCACGACCAGTAAAAACAGTTCAACACCAGCAACTAAAAATTTTGGCCACGCGCTCAAGCTGCTATCGAGCAATAGCTGCATAATAATGACCGCAATAATAGCTACCTGGACGTGCCAGATGGGTTCGGTTTGTTTATTTGTTTTGTGATGTAAGTGGGCGAGTCGCCTCATGCTAAAAAGTATATCAGTTATTTGCGACGCTTGCGCTTGTTCGGGTCAAGTTCTTTTTTGCGAAGTCGCAAATTCTTTGGTGTAACTTCTAATAGTTCATCGTTTTCGATGAAGTCTAAACATTCTTCAAGGCTGAAAATAACTGGTGGGGTAAGCTGGACAATACCGTCAGATGATGAGCTACGCATATTCGTAAGCTGCTTTTCTTTAACGACATTAATTTCCATGTCTTCTGAACGTTTGTTAAGCCCAATGATTTGCCCGGCGTAGACCTTTGTGCCGGCATCGATGTAGCAAGTGCCGCGTTCTTGAGCAGTTTGTAGCGCGTATGGGGTTGCCACACCGGCTTCCCATGCAATAAGTACGCCACTGCGAAGTTGCTTTAAATCTGCACCTCGTTTTTGGTAGCCCGCGGTTAGGCTGTTCATGATTATGGTACCCTTGGTGGCGGTCAAAAGAACATTTCTTAGCCCAAGTAGCGCGCGAGTAGGGAGCTCATATACAAGTTTGGTAGCGCCGCCTGAAGTACTAAATTGCTCTCTAAGTTCAGCGCGACGTGCGCCAAGTTCCATTTGTACGGCTCCAACGTGCTCGGCTGGTACCTCAATAATGAGTTCTTCAAGAGGTTCTTCTTCGACACCGTCAACCATACGGGTGACGACTTGCGGACGACCTACTTCAAATTCGTAGCCTTCGCGTCGCATTGCTTCAATGAGCACGCTGAGGTGTAGTTCGCCACGACCAGAGACTAAGTAGCCAATGTCAGATGGTTCCACGCGGAGACCAATGTTAATTTCGAGTTCTTTTTGTAGGCGGTCACCAATTTGACGACTTGTGCTGAATTCACCTTCTTGGCCTTTAAGCGGGCTGGTGTTTGGGCCTAGGTAAATTTGAAGGGTAGGTGCTTCAACTTCAAGCACCGGAAGCGCTTCGGGATTTTCGGCGTCAGCAATGGTTTCGCCAATTTTTGCATCTGCAACACCGGTTATGCTCACAATATCACCAGCAATACCTTCGGGGATTTCATTCTTAACTAAGCCTTGGCTTTCGTAGATTTTTTCAACTTTAGCTTTAGACATGGTGCCGTCTTTTTTGCAAAGTGTAATGGTGCTGCCCGGCACAACACGACCACGGCTAATACGACCGATTGCAAACTTACCTTGGAAGTTGTCCCACGCAAGTGCGGTAACAAGCATCTGGAATGGCTTGTCGGGTTCTACGTCTGGTTCGGGTACTTCAGAAATAATGGCATCAAATACCGGGGTAAGATCGGCATCGCCGTCACTGTTTTCTGGCAATGTGGTCCATGCTTTGCCTTCGCGACCAATTGCGTAGTAAATAGGGTAGTGCAGTTGGTCTTCGTGCACGGCAAGCTCCAAAAAGAGGTTCGCAAGCTCGTCTTCGACTTCAGCAAGTCGTCGGCCAGGCTTATCGATTTTGTTGATAACGACAATTGGCTTAAGCCCTAGGGCGAGCGCTTTTGTAAGCACAAACTTTGTTTGCGGCATAGGGCCTTCTTGGGCGTCAACAATCAGCAAACATCCATCAGCCATATTAAGCGTGCGTTCTACTTCACCACTAAAGTCGGCGTGACCAGGGGTGTCGATAATATTGATTCGGTAATCGCCGTGGTGCACAGCCGTAAGCTTCGCTGTAATGGTGATCCCTCGTTCCTTTTCTTGGTCGCCGCTATCCATAATAAGGTTTTGGCTCATTTCGGCTTGGTTGTCACGGAAGGTATTTGACTGTTTTAAAAGGCCGTCAACGAGTGTTGTTTTGCCGTGGTCAACGTGGGCAATAACAGCAATGTTTCTAATTTTGTCGGGTGTGTGCATGGCTTAATGGTACTTTCTTTGCAATAAAATAGGCCGCTTTCGGCCCTAACTTGTTGTCATTATAACAGATTGTAGTAGCAACCTCAAGGTAAGCCTTGCCTAGAGTTGCTACTAAAAACACTAGCGTTGTGTGTGCGGTAAGCGCATACTGCTAGTGTATGTAATTTTGGAGGTTGTATGTCGAAAGATAAAGGGCGAAAAGAAGTAAAAAAACCTAAGAAACCAAAAGTCTAAATAGATTTTTGTTGACCATCTGGCCGGGGCAATTGAGCGTATGCTCGCAAGCCCCGGCCAGATGCGTTGGTCAGCCGGAGGGAGCCAGCACGATCCTGCGCTTGGCGGCACGCCTGATGGGGACCTTGCCCGGGGTGTAGCCGCGCTGACGAACCATCCGCTCGGTACGCCTGGCGATGTGGTCGTTGTCCGGTCGCACCAGGCCGACCTTGAGCCGGCCCTTCTGACCGCGCCGCCAGAACAGCTTCTCGTCGCGGATGAGGCTCTGCAGCGAGTCGCGGATCTCGCGCCGGATGAGGCGCTTCTCGGGCTCGCTCAGCCGGTGGTAGCGCGGGCTTGACCGCAGGATGTTGTCGACGCACTGCTTCAGCGTCTGGCCGCGCACGACCAGGGTCTTGTCGCCCTGCAGGGCCTGCTCGACCAGCTCGTGTCCAACGTTGGACAAACGTACCAACTCCTTGGGTTGAAACAACTCGCATGCCACTTGTCGGAACTAGTGGCACAGCGGGGTCAGGGCCCCGTACGCACCTCTGTTGGAGGGCGTAGCGATTAGCATAATATATAACAATAACCAGTAATTAGCAAT
>CAZPLH010000032.1:0-7912 GCA_964587465.1 uncultured Candidatus Saccharibacteria bacterium
GCTGGGTCAAGCACGCCGTTGGTGTTACCGAGGCTAAATGCGCTCGTTGTTGCACCACCGGTTGTGTTAGCGGTACATGAACCGCCTACGTATACACAGAAGCTTAGACGTTCCTGAACCTTCGCGGTAATTTGAAGGGTGTTAGCCGTGCTTAACGCAATACCACCGGCATCGACGTAACTACCTGGAGTGCCACTGGTGTATGCTTGCGCGGCACCTGCAGTTGCAAAGGTTAGAACACGAGCATAAAAGGTGTGGTTACCACTTGTTGGGTTTGTAATACCATCTGAACCACCACTTGAGCCAAGTGGGATCGTCACGGCTGTAGCAGCTGCAACAGATGTGTTTGTGCCAGTTAGCACAACTTTTTGTGCAGTACTGTTTGTTGTGTCAATTGTTAGTGAACTAAGTCCAGTCAGCGTACCAAGTGCGAGGGTTGTTGGAGCTTTCGTGTCAAAACCAGTTGGCGCAGTACATGAACTATCACCAATAATTGGTGAGCTATCACAAAATTCAACAACAACACCATTAATGTTAGATGATGAGCCACCTTGGTCAGTCGTAAACTGCACATCGTAGGTTACGTCGGTTGCACCCGCAGCCGATGAGCTAAGGGTTATTTTTCTGTTTGTAGGTATACCGGCATTCGCAATACCGTTTACCACTATCGGCACAAATGCGACCAACACCAGCGCAGCTGCTGTGATCAACGCACTGGTGCGCGATATATAGACTTTATTTTTTTGCATTTTTGTTTTTTCCTTTTTATTTTTTAGGATATGCCTGAAGATTATCACGCTTATGCATGAATTTGCAATATCAATCTTGACAACTTATCCACAGCCTTCATTTGACATTCTTTGTTAGCTTTCTAGGTGTTAGTGCGCTCGTTGTTGTAAATAACAAACTTTTTCTAAGGTGTCAGTAGCTAATAGTACCTGAAATTAGTCAAGAGCGATGAAATCAAAAGCACAGCTGACTCCTGCCGGGCCTGCATTGGCGGTACCGATGCTAAATCCACCGGTAGTTCGATTTACATAAAAATTAAGCGAGGCACAGTTTGAGCCTACAGGTGTAATAACAACGTGTGGTGTCTGATTAAAGGTATTTGTAAAGCTAACGTTCGCTAAAATTCCAGCAGAAGTACCAAAGCCAAAGTTAATGTTTACCGTACCGGCTGTGTCGGTACCACTTATAGAAACAGTACCGGCGCCACCAACCGCACTACCACCACTAATACGTGGACTTGGGCCACCTGCGTCTATGTGTCTGTTTAGCTGCAAGTCGCCATTGAGGTTTAGCACATCAATGCTTATACGTGCCGCCGTAATACTACCGGCAAAGGTGGCCGTGCCGCCAACGGTTAAGTCTTTTTGAACCGTCATTTGGCCTTGCACGGCGGCATTCCCCGCAACTGATAGATTACTGCCGACCTGCACATTTTCGAATGCACTCGTGCCCGAAACGCTAATACCCGTTAGTGCAAGCGTACCGCCAATACGAATAGTGCCCGCAACATCTAAGCTATCGCGCACCAAGACACGCCCATTAAATACCGCGTTCGACGCAATAGTAAGCGTTTGTTTGGCGTCACCAACACTCGAATCTGTATTTTTTAGCTTTTGTAAATCTTCGGCAGATAAGTTCTGTCCATTAATGCTTACATCTGTTGATTTTTTACTTGCCTTAAAGCTGGCAAAGGTTGCCGCAGCGGCAATCAACAAAATAAGCAAGAAAATAAGGAAATAAATATTTACCCCGCCAATTATGCCAAGTACTCTTTGCGCTAACGATTTTTTTGGCTGTATGTCCGGGTCCGGTTTTTCATCAGCCTTCTTACCGTTTGTTGCATCTTGCACGCCGTCTTCAAGACTTTCACCTTCAGCGTTTGCCGAACCTTCTGCTGGCGCACCCTCAGTTACCTCGAGCTCGTTACTCGCGGGTTCTTCTGTTTTTGGTTTTTCTTCTTCTGCCATATTTGTAAGTATTCACCACCACTTGTTCAGGTTTTATACTATAATAAATAGACATAAAGCGCTAGCAGTTTGGAAAAAATTAACACCTAATCGTATACTGTTATAGGTAATAGCCATGACACGGTGGAAACAAATACTTAAAACTTTTGGGCAAATTGGGGCCATTATAGGGAGCATCTGTGCGCCCGGTTTGTTCGTGGCCGTTGTGTCTGCGGCACCAACCTACGTATCTCCTAATTACGGCGTCGATGAAGTTCAGATGGGCTCTGGTGGAGTAAACGATGCGAGTTCGGCCAGTTACCGTGCGCGCGCCAGCCTCGGCGATACTGCCGTTGGCAACAGTAGCAGCACGAACTTTCAGGCAAATGCCGGTTTTGTCACCACCGCCGACCCGTACATTGAAATGACCGCAACTGCGGGCAACACCGATTTAGGCTATTTAAGTACATCTGCTGCTGCAACGACTACCTGGACCTTTGCAATTCGTTCATACCTTTCAAGCGGCTACATAGTAACTAATGCCTCGGACCCACCAACCGCAACAAGCGGCACTGGAACACATACGCTCACGAACCTCACAACGCAAACGGCATCCAGCCCGGGCAACGAACAGTTCGGCATAAACTTAGTAGCAAACACTAGTCCGATAACATTTGGCGCAAACCCCGTACAAGTACCCGATGCAACTTACAGCTTTGGCCAAGTAGCAACTGGCTACCAAACTACAAACCTATTTAAATATGTTAAGGGCGACACCGTTGCATTTAGCAGTAAATCAAGCGGCGAAACCGACTACACTGTTTCGTATTTATACAATATTTCAGGCGGCACACCGGCTGGAAATTACGTGTTCAATCATGTGCTTGTAGCTACTGCGACTTTTTAAGTTTTAGGGGACTACAGATAAAAATCTGTGGATAATTTGTCAATGATTTTCTTGCCAAAATGCTTATGCAGTGGTAATCTTACGTTGCATATCAACTAAAACAAAAAACAATTTAAAAAGGAGAAGAAGCAATGGTGCAAACCAAACCGCTTCTGACGCGAGCAACTGCGATCGCGTCAGCAGTAGCGTTGGTAAGCGCAGCCTTAGTCCCGGCATTGTTCTATGCAAGAGCAAATGCAGGGTTACCGAGCAGTAGAAGCATTACGCTTTCTACCTCGGCGGCGGCAGCTACCGACGTAACATACTCTGTTGCATTTACGACGGCAACTACCAGTAACATTGGTGGTATTGTTATCGATTTTTGTGACGCGAGCCCAATCATTGGCGACAGTTCTTGTGGTACGCCAGCAGGTTTTAATACACTTGCGACTACCACGCTAGCCCTCGCCAACCAGGCAGGTATCACTGGTTTATCAATTGATACCACGAACTCCGACGCAAACACTGTAGTATTGACGCGCTCTGTATCGAGTATTAACTCGAGTGTAGCCGCCTCGTTTGATCTTGGATCATCTGGTGGCTCTGACGGTATAACAAACCCTAACCAGGGTAACCACACGTTCTATGCACGTATTCTGACATTTGACACTTCTGGTGGAGCACAGGCATACACCAGTGGTACACCTGGTACGTATGTTGACGCTGGTGGTGTTGCGCTAAGCACCGCTAACCAAATTCAGATTACCTCAAAGGTTCAGGAACGTCTTACGTTCTGTGTTTACACCGGTGGTTCATGCACAGCCGACACGACAGGCGCAGCCACAACAAGCGCAATTGCACTTGGTAACACAAACGGCGTACTCGACCCATCTGGCCCATATGTTGATAAATCAGCCAAATTTGACGTATCTACTAACGCGGTAAGTGGTGCAACTATTGTCCTTAAGGGCGACACACTTAAAAGCGGCGCTTTCGACATTTCTGCAATTGGCGGATCAGCGACATCAAGCTCAGCAGGTACTGAACAATTCGGTATGTGCTTGTACCAATCGACCGGTTCAGGTTTAACACTTCCAACCGCTGCGTACAACAACGCAAACTGCAACACGACAACTCAGACAGCAGGTACCGGTACAACTGGTGGTGCGGGAACAGCACAATTCGGATTTAACACAACCAATACTACAAGCGCGAGTGGCGAAACAATCGCTACCAAGCCTGCAGGTAGTAGCTCAACTGCTACCATGGCATTCATAGGTAACATTGCTTTCACTACTGAAGCTGGTATTTACCAAACGACCCTAACGTACGTAGCTACTGGTCAATATTAGAAAAGACTCCCGTTTTAGTTGATAAAATATTGGGAAATCCCCCGACAAATGTCGGGGGATCTTTTTATTTAAACGTCCAGAAAGACAATTACATCGTCGGCGCGCACGTGCATAATACCGCGCGTAATCTTAATTTTTTCCTCACTCTGACCACGAATAATAATTTCGCAGGGAGCAAGCAGAGTTAAAAAGTTGTGGTGGCCTGCCAAAATGTCGAATGGACCAGTTGCGTTTATGGCCGAAACACTGGTGATATCCCCGTCAAAATACACCTTAAACGGTGAATATATTTTTAAATGAAATAAATCGCCCTCTTTGTGTTTTGTTTTGTTTTGTCCACGCGCGTTAACTACCTGTTCGGTTTTTTCTTCGGACTGTGTCGCTTCGGCGGTGGCACCTCTGACATGTCCAACCTGCGCCGCTTCGGCAACTGGGGCTTCGGTCTTTTTTTCTTCTTCGTCGGCCATAGTGGTCTACACGATAATTTCTTCGATACCTTTAAGATTTTCTTCGAGCGTAAAGTACTCACCAGGAATACCGTTTAGCCGCTCAGTCACGTGCATGTACTGCGTAAAGTACTGGATGAGTTTTTTGGCTTTGGCATATTCTGCGCGGTCCGCGGGCGATAGTTCATTTTCACCAATAATCGCAATAATGCTTTTGAGTTGTTCGTATTTCTGCAAAATACCCTGCACTTGTACACTTAATAAGTAGTGTCGGTCGCCGACAATTTCAGGGCTCAAAAGACTTGAGGTACTTTGGATAAGATCCACCGCCGGACGTATACCTTGCTCAGCAATTTTACGGCTTAACACAATAATCGAGTCAAGTTCGTGCTGAATAACCTGCACGGCCGGGTCACTAAGGTCGTCAGCTGGCACATAAATAGTTTGTAGGCTGGTAATTGAACCGTTTTCGTTCGAGCTTAGACGGTCTTGAAGCACCTTCATATCAGAGAAAATTGTTGGCTGATATCCACCTTCGTTTGGAATTTGGTCAAGGATGGTTGCTAGCTCGTTTTTTGCCTGCACGAAACGATACATGTTGTCAGCGAAGAACAGAATGTCTTTATGTTCCACGTCACGGAAATATTCAGCCAAGGCCACAGCAGAAATAGTAACCAAACTACGCTGTACTGGGTTTTCATTCATTTGCCCGAAGAACATACAGGTGCTTTTAAGCAGGTCGTATTCTTGCAGCGTTTCATACAATTCGTGACCTTCACGAACACGCTCACCAATACCAGCAAAGAACGACAAACCTTTACCGCCGCGGGCGGTATTGTTAATCATTTCCATGGTAAGGACCGTTTTACCCACACCAGCACCACCAATAACGCCAATTTTGCGCCCCTTTACGAAAGGCGTGAAGAAGTCGATAACCTTAATGCCTGTTTCGAGAAATTCTGGTTTTTGAGCGGTAAATCCTTTACTTTTTTCACCTAAATCAAAAATGTTTTTGCGGGGGACATCGTCGCCTACTTGCGGCTTGCCGTCTAGCGGCTCACCAACCGCATCAAAAATACGACCAATCGTTTGTGGGCCTAGTGGTACTTGAATGCTCCGATTCGTTCGCTCTACCTTCATGCCTTTTTGAATACTTCGGCTCGAGCGAATATTTAGGCACATTGCCGTCGTGTCGTTAGGCAGGGAATCAACGAGTAGCTGAGATTTGTTTTTGTCGTCGACAATTACTACTTCACCAATTTCAGGCATTTCAGCAGCAAATTCAACCTTTACCACCAAATCTTTAATGGAAATTACACTGCCGGTGCTCATGCGTGCGCCTTTCTCATACCGTTGATAATTTCTTTTAGGCGTTCGTCTTTAATAGCGCGGCGCGCTCGGTTATACAGCAGCTTGTATTCGTCTTGGGTTTCATTAGCACGGGTGTGTGCAGCCGACATAGCCTGGAAGCGACTCGCATATTGTGCAAGTTTTGATTCCAAAATCACCTGGCTGAGTGCAATGGTCATCATAGACTGCTCGAGGTGGTCAACCACAGCAAAGGTACTTGGTTCGAAAATATAGTTGTTTTCAGAAATAAATTCGTCAACTTTTTTAGCATTTTTTCCGTTATCTTCCACCACTTTACTAAGCGAAATTTTCTTTACGTCTTGCACCGTAAGCGAAATATACGTTTGGTAAAACACCATGGTCGACTTATAGCTTTGCACTTCGTTAATAATTGGCGTCACATTAATATTTTGGTCTTTTGTTGGAAGCTTAAAGTACTTTTTAAAGCTCACGCCACGCTGCGAAAGCTGAATGGCACCGTGGTGACCAATAACAATAATTTCGTTCTTTTCTTTATCGTAGTTCTGCAGCATGTAGGTAATAATTTTTTGGTCAATGTCACCACTAAATCCACCTTCGGCGGTAATCACAATAAATAATTCTTTGTCGATGATGTTCTTTTCTTCTTCTTCGCTACGACCAAAGTTAAAGACTTCACCAACGCGAATTTTGGTGTACATTTCCCACAAACGGTCGAAAAAGTTCTGACTTTGAAGCACTTGGTTCTTAATTTGGGCAATACGCATACTGGCGATACCTTCAAACACGCTCGTAAGCTCGGTAAGCGTGTGCATGCTGTTTACGTCTTTTTGGATTTCACTTGGGCGTTTCACTTTTTCATCTCCATAAGACTTTTAGCCTTAAGCTGCGCCTTGATTTCGTCGTAATTTGAATCGTCCTCTTTAACTTGCGTGCCGACTTCATTGGCCGCCTGGCGCATTATGCTCATATCGAGCAGTTCGCCTTCTTGCACTTCGAGTACAATGTCGAACATTAGTTGCTGAGCCATGACTGTAAAGGTTTCTTGTGGCGTTTGTCCTAGTAACTCTAAAATTCGCTTACCGCTGGCAAGGTCTTGCTTAGCTTCGAGCGCGAGCTCCGAACCAAATCGCGAAAATTCGAGTGCCTGCCTGTAGCTAGCAAGAGTTTTCATAACGCGGGCAACGATGTCTTTTTGACGCTTATTGTGACCGACACCACCGACACGGGTAACTGACAAGCCAATATTAAGAGCTGGGCGTAGACCATCACGGAAAATATCCATGTCTAAAATCCATTGGCCGTCCGTAATAGACATGATGTTTGTGGGCAGGTAAGCCGTAATATCGCCACCGGAAGCAAGCACAATTGGTAGGCTAGTTAGTGTTTTTTCGTTACTGGCAAGACGGCCAGCGCGCTCAAGCAAGCTACTGTGGGCATAGAACATATCACCAGGGTAACTGTCACGACCAGGGCTTACACCCGCAAGCAATGAAATTTCACGATACGCCATAGCGTGACTGGTTAAATCGTCATAAATAATAATGGCGTCTTCATTACATTTCTGCCAAAAGTATTCGGCCATAGAACAGCCAACATACGGGGCAAGGTAGCTCATAACGAGTTATTCGAACATAGTCGACACAATCACAATGGCATTCTTCATAGCGTCTTGTTCTTCAAGGCGCGTGAGTAGTTGGTCGACGTCAGCACGACGCTTAGCAATAAGCACGTAAATAATGGTACGGTCGCTGCCTTTTTGGTGAAGTGCCAACTGCGTTAACAGCGTACTTTTACCAGACTTGCTGTCACCCAAAATCGCCATACGCTGCCCCTTAACGATTGGGAACAGGCTGTCGACAACTATAACGCCAGTTTCAAGCTGATCACTAAGCTGTTTGCGAGTATACAGCGGCGGTGCAGGGTTAAAAACCGGCCATGTAT
>CAZPLH010000033.1:0-7733 GCA_964587465.1 uncultured Candidatus Saccharibacteria bacterium
TTTCTCCTATTCAGCGCTATGCCGAGCAAGTAGATTTACTGCATAGTTGGCAGGCACTCGCTGCGGTATTTGTTATTGGCATGCTGTTTGGCTTGTTCCCAGACGTAGACACAAACAGCAAAGCCCAAGACATATTTTTTTGGATTGTGTTCCCGCTGGACGTATTACTGCTAGCCACAGGCAACATACAGGCTGCTGCGTATTTGGGTTTAATTGCCATGTTGCCTATAGTGGGGCATCACCGCGGCTGGACGCATAAAGTATGGGCAATGTTTGTGGTGCCGCTACCAATACTGCTGGTGCCGTATTTGTACAACCAAAATGTTTTGCCAATTGCAACGTTGTACTACGGCGCAGCAGTAGCAGGGTACTTTAGCCACTTACTACTCGACGGCCTCATAATCAAAAGTGTTAGGATTAAAGGATAATGGCTAAAAAATACCTTGAAATTAACTATGTCGAAATTAAAAAAGGCAACAGTAAATATACCAACCCAAATAATAAGCTTAAGCCAGCTTTGTGGGTACGTATTACGGCATATGTTAATGCTGCTCTTGCTTTGCTAGTTGCATCGTTTATGGTTGCACCACATCCTAACCCAGATAGCTGGACCGAAATGGGCCAAGGAATGCTAATGGCAGCGTATGGGGTAATATGTGTAGTATTCTTGCCGACTTTTGTGGGCATGATCAAGTACTTGCGTCACACGACACAGGGCGATATGTCGAGAACAAGTTTTGTAGTCGTATTTTTATTGAACGCTATAACGGTACTTGCATGTGTCTTAACGTATGCAACTTGGAACACTTAAAAAATGAACGACGCAAGCACTTGGTATCGTGAACTGAACAAGCCCAGCTGGGCCCCGGCAGAAGCCGTGTTTGGTATTGTTTGGAGCATTTTATACCCCATAATTTTGGCGGTAAACGTGTACGTAATTTATTTGCTAACCCAACATAAAATAAGCTGGTTGGTGGCACTGCCATTTTGGCTGAACATTTTCTTTAACCTTATTTTTACGCCTATTCAATTTGGCATGCGCAACAACGTTGGCGCATTCATAGACATTTTATTTGTGCTGCTAACCATTGCATGGGCAATGGTTGCTATTTGGCCACATGCTAAGTGGGTAACACTGGCATTTGTGCCGTACTTAATTTGGGTAAGCATAGCTACTGCCTTGCAGTTCAGTATTATGATTAAGAACTAAAGGTTCGAATTTTTTGGCAGGACGTTGTCGAACTCGAGTGGTGTGTTTAGTAGGCGAACAAACGGCGCAGTGTCTTGAGGTTGCAATACACATGCCGCAAAAGCACTGGTTGCCGTATAGCCGTTAAGGCTCGCTTTGCGTTTATCTATGGGGTTAAGCGAATAGACCGTCTTAGAAGCGTTCGTAATTTTGTATAGCGTCGTTGTACCAACTTTGCTGCCTTCGCAGGCATAGGCAAGTGTAGGACGGCTTATGGTGCCGAATAGTCCACCATCACTTACGCCGCTGTAGGCGTACACGCTACTTGCGTTAATTGACGTTGTCGTACGAGCGGCACTTTGGTTTGCTTGTACCGAGCCAAAGCCGTTGGTGGTGCTT
The DNA here is from genome assembly GCA_964587465.1 of uncultured Candidatus Saccharibacteria bacterium. Classification (GTDB taxonomy): domain Bacteria; phylum Patescibacteriota; class Saccharimonadia; order Saccharimonadales; family CAIOMD01; genus JBBRSL01. Next base: position 1,589 of record CAZPLH010000033.1, read on the forward strand.
TTGGTTGCTTGGCCAAGTTGCACTTCTTTTGTTTGTTCGGTTACTAGCGCGGTAAGTTGCGCAACAGTTGCGGTAGGCAACACGCCTTTAAGCCGGGCAACCATGCCACTCACAAATGGTGCTGCGTAGGATGTACCGTTACCAGTTGCATAGGCGCTGGTAAAGTTGCCACTGGTGGCCGTGCTCGACGTAATACTCACACCCGGCGCCATAACATCTAGTGCAGAACCGTACGAACTAAAGCTGGCACGAACACCAGAGGTATTGAGTGCACCTACACTAAGTGTTGCATCGAACGCGGCAGGGTAAATCATGCAATTACAGTCGGTGTTACCGGCAGCAGCAACTACCACGACATTTTTATCTATGGCGTATTCAATTGCCGAAAGTAAGTAGCTGTCTGCCGAGCTCGTGCCTAGGCTCAAGTTAATGACATCTGCGCCCATGTCTGCAGCGTATCGCACCGCGCGGGCAACCGAAAGGGTATTGCCATAACTATCGTCATCTATTGCCTGAACGGGCAAAATTTTTGTGTACCAGTCAACGCCGGCGGCACCAACACCATTGTTAGCATTACCGGCTGCAATACCAGCAACCATAGTGCCATGATCAATGCCCGAGCCGCCAATGTTTAGCTCGCCGGCAAGCGGTTTATTGTCGAAGTTAACAAAGTCCCAGCCGCTTACGTCGTCTATGTAACCGTTGGCATCGTCGTCTATGTTGTTGCAGCTTTTGCTGAGCGGTAAACCTTGGGCGGTACAGTTAAGCCTGGAAGGGTTTTGGTATACGACGCTACCAGTTTCGTTGTCTACAATGCCGTCGACGTTTTCGTCTATAAGGTTACACGATGCGCTGAGTGGAAGCCCGCGAGCGGTACAGTTAAGCTGCGAAGGATTTTCGCTGCTAGCTGGGCCGGTTTCGCCAGGGTTTTGGTACAAGCGCCCGCTAAATTCTTGGTGATTAAGCGCTACGCCGGTATCGATTACAGCAACAATAGTTTGCTTGGTTGGCGCAGGCAAATCCCAGAACTGGTTAATGCCCATACTGGTGCGCCACCATTGGCTAGAAAACGGGTCGTTTGGTACAGCCGCCGTTTTGTATTCGTGCACAAACACTGCTTCGCCTTCGGGTGAGGTAACGGTGGTATTTATAAGCGCTTTACGAATTTGTTCGGTGCCGTTTACTGTGGGAGTATTTGCAAGTTGCGGCTTTGTTGCGGGCTCACTGGCTGGTGCAGAAGTAGAGCTATTAGTGGTTGTGTTATTACTTTTTGTGAGAGGTAAAACTGCCTGCGTTGCAGCAGGCGAAACAACTGGCTGCGTAGGTTTTTGGCTGTCGCCACTTGCATACAAAACAAGGCTTGTAAGGCCAATAATTCCTATGATTGCAACCAGATTTTTAAGTTTCATTTTTGTTTTAATTTAGTGTGTTTATAGTAGCATAAAATGCTGAAAAATGCAAGAGGTAGCGCGTGTTTTTGAGCACATTTTTATGCCTGGTTTTTTGAGCCAAGGTGTTACTATGAAAGCCGATGATTACGTATTACACCGACGGTAGCTGCGAACCAAACCCAGGAACGGGTGGCTTTGCGGTTATAAAAGACATGCAGCCGCACATTTTAGGCGGCGAGCCCGACACTACCAATATTCGTATGGAAGGTAAAGCCATTACAGCTGCGCTTAAAGACTCGGCAGGTGAGCACGCCGAAATTTATACTGACAGCGAATTTTGGATTAACGTTATTACCAAGTGGTCAATTGCTTGGGAAGCCAACGGCTGGAAGAAAAAAGGCGGTGAAATTAAGAACCTCGATATTGTGCAAGAAGTGGTGCCGTTGTACCGGCAGGGCAACGCAACACTGGTGTGGGTGCGCGGTCACAACGACGACCCGGGCAACGAATTAGCTGACGAATGGGCCAACAAAGCCCGCGAAGGCGAGCGCAAAAACGTCGCGTAAATGGTAAAATATAACTAGTGAAAAAAGGACTTATTTTAGGTGTTATTTTGGTTGCGCTTGCTGGTGCAACCTACTTTTTTATTTTTAATCCAAATGCTAACGAGGATTCAGCGGCGGGGGTAAAGAACCTTACTACCGAACAGCAACCCGCACCCGAGCCTACCCCTGCAACCAGTACTAACCCCGGGGAATACAAAGAATATAGCGAACGAGTAGTTAACGCGACAGAAGGTACGAAGCTGCTATTCTTTCACGCGCCATGGTGTCCGCAGTGTCGCGCGCTTGAGGCAAGCATTCAAAAGGGGCCGCTACCAAACGACGTCACTATTTTTAAAGTCGATTACGACACAAACCAAGATTTGCGAAAAAAATACGGCGTGACCTTGCAGACAACTATTGTGCAAGTAGATGATACGGGTGCTTTGGTAAAGAAGTATGTTGCATATGACGAGCCAACCTTAGCGTCAGTTCTTAAAAACGCACTGTAATGGCGTTATTATTTGCCTCTTTTTTAGCGGGAATATTAACGGTAGCAGCTCCGTGCATTTTACCGCTTTTACCAGTGGTTATTGGTGGTGCGGCACTACAAGAAGATAAAGCTCGGCCCCGGTGGTTCCATGCAGTAATTATTACGGCCAGCTTAGCTGTTTCAGTCATAGTTTTTACTTTGCTGCTAAAAGCGACAACAGCGCTTTTAGGCGTCCCGCAAGAAGTTTGGAGTGTGATTTCGGGTGGTATAGTAATTGCGCTCGGGCTCTACTTTTTGTTCCCAAATATTTGGGATTCATTTTCGGCCAAATTTGGTTTGAGCGCCAAGACAAACGCACTTATGGGTAAGTCTTTTGCCCAAAAAGGTGTGACACGCGACATTTTAATTGGCGCAAGTCTTGGCCCTGTTTTTAGCAGCTGCAGCCCAACCTATGCACTTATAGTTGCATTGGTGTTGCCGCAATCATTTGCACAAGGGTTCGTGTATTTGCTGGCGTACGCGCTTGGGCTGGCCTTTGTTTTGCTGATGCTTGCTTTGTTGGGTAGTAGGCTGGTACGAGCGTTGGGTTGGCTTAGTAATCCGCACGGGTTGTTTAAGAAGGTTATTGGGGTTTTGTTTATTGTGGTTGGGCTGACAGTGTTGTTTGGGTACGACAAAGCCATACAAACATACGTACTAGAACAGGGATGGTACGACCCAATTATTCAGCTTGAACAAAAAATTAAGCATTAAAAAGCTTAAGGTTTGCAAAATATAGCATTTGTTATATAATTTGCTTATATGGATTACCGAGTAGCGCGAATTATTCGATGGATTATTTATGTCATTGTTGGCATTTTGCTGATTTTGCTTTTATTTGCTGCGTACCGTGGCATAAAGAATGCTTTTAAAGAAAGCTCTTCTACCAGTACTCCAACCCAAACGGTTAATCTAAACGACTACAAAACAAACGGGGCACAGTTGCAGTACGTAACCTACGGCCCAATTGTAGCTTCTGAAAATCACTTTCAGTATGTGGTGACCATTTCTGCCACACAGCGCACAGTAACAGTCATAAAAGGCTACAACCAGGCGCCTGCACTTAGTAAGTCATTTAGCAACAACCAGGCCAGTTACGAAGCATTTTTAGCCGCAATAAACAGTGCTGGCTTTGCTAATACTAAAAGTGTTGCAGACGGCGTAACGCTCGCGAGCCAATGTTCGTTAGGCAACAAGTACAGTTACCAAATTCTTTCTGGTGGCGCTATGCCCCTAAATAGCTGGAACACTAGCTGTGACACCAGCGGCGGCACGTTTAATGGCCGGACATCGCTTACGCAAGAATTGTTTCAGGCGCAAATTCCAAACTACTTCGATATTGTTGGCTCTGTTCAGTAGCCCTGTGCCATAATAGGCACGTGAATATTCAAATAAAAAAACTACACCCACAGGCAATTGTGCCGCAGTATCAAACTACGCACGCCGCCGCATCTGATTTGTGCGCCTGCATAGACGAGCCAATTACGCTTAAGCACGGTGAATTTAAAGTGATTCCTACGGGCATAGCTATTGCATTGCCGCCAGGGTACGAAGCGCAAATTAGGGGTCGGAGCGGTAATGCTGCGAAGTTTGGCGTGAGCGTGGTGCACGGCGTGGGTACCATAGATGCCGATTACCGTGGCGAGATAGGTGTTATTTTAATTAATCATGGCCAAGAAGACTTTGTGATTAACCCGAGCGACCGTATTGCCCAAATGATAATTGCCAAATGTGAATACGCAACCTTTGAAGAAGTTGCTGAACTAAGTGAAACCGAGCGCGGTACTGGCGGCTACGGCAGCACCGGTAAGTAATGATTAAAGCGATTATTTTTGATTGTTTTGGGGTGCTCTATGTAAATAAAGGAGTAGAGTTTACTGCGGCGCATGTGCCCCAAGACAAAAAGCAGGCAGTTGCAGACTTAGACAAACAATCTAATTTGGGTATGCTTGATCAAGATGAATATGAAGCGGCAATTTCAGAAATTACCGGCCTAGATTTAGCCGTTGTTCATGAAGGGTTAATAGCCAGCTTCGATAGAAATAAGGCTTTACTTGATTATGCTCAGTCGCTCCGAAAAAAGTATAAAATCGCTCTGTTGAGCAACATCGGCAAAGGCGATATGAGGAACTATTTTACTGAAGATGAACTAAAGCAATACTTTGATGTTGTGGTGCTAAGTAGTGATGCTGGGATAATGAAGCCGTTTCAAGAAGCGTATTGGATGACCTGCGAAAAACTCGATACCGACCCAAGCGAAACAATAATGGTTGATGATGTTTTAGAAAATGTAGTGGGCGCTGAATTGGCGGGGCTTCATGCCGTACACTACCAGGAAACAAATCAGGCAAAGAATGAGCTTGAAAATCTACTAGCAAAACACGCGTAGTAGGCATACAATCGCTTCATATAAGCAAAGAACAAAAATGGCGAACCCAAATACTTGGAAAAACGGCATTATTCTTGAACCATTCGAGGTAGAGGCAAGCGGCCTAACCGTTCGCGGCACTTTAGAGCGGCCGCTCGATGAACGAGGCTTACCGGTTATTTTGGCTCCAGGGTGGAGCGAAGGACAGGTTGCACTGAGCAGCTTGCGCCATGTGTTTGCCACAATGGGTCGGCCTGCCATAACGCTTGAACCCCCGCGAGATTTTGGAGGGCACTTATTTGATGCTGGTAACCAACGTGCTCGCAATATTCACGCCGTTATTAAGCGCCTACGCCAAGAGTATGGGTACGATTTATTTGATATTGTGGCGCATAGTATGGGTGGCATAGATACAGTGGGTGCCGCAAAAGTAGATGGTGACAAAATGAATCATGTTATTTTAGCTGGCTCAGCCGGGCTTATTGAAGGCGATACGCCACTTGCCATTTTGGCGCGGTTAACGGGTTCTATTGCCCGCGAAGAATCACACCATTTACTAAGTGTGAGCGAGCTTAAAATGGCGGCGCATGGGCTATGGAACGTTAGTTCTAACTTAGTACGAAGCGTTTCAGAAGGATTGCATGCGAGCACTACCGATATTCGCACCGAAATAACGGCGCTTGGGCAAGAGGGACTTGCTGTTACACGCATGCAATTTGCAAGTGACGGTGTGTTCCCGCTGGACCGTGTAGAAGAAAGCATGGCAGGGCATAACCATCATAATAAGCACATATTCCATTTACCACATGCCGGGCACAACGCAACGGCGCACCACCCCCAAGAAGTAGCAGAGGCGGTGTTACGAATTACGGGCAGCGAATCAGCCGCTGCTTAGCCAATACGAATAACCAATTTACCGGTTAGCTGACAGCGCCGGTTAATCTCTGGAAAACGCGAACGAAGTTCAGTAGCTAAAATGCCGTTTGGTGCGTACAACCATAAGGCATCTTTACGCACCTGTAGTTTAGGCGTGAAGTTAAATTCTTTTTGGCAATACTCTCGAAGCGAGGTTACTTCGGTAGGCTCGTCCAAGTTTTTGTGTACCAGAATGTCTTTAATGCTGTCCATTACTACTAGCGTATAGGGTAGAGGGCGCAGGGTAAAGGCTTGCAATCGACCAATAAGTGCGTTTAACTAATATTCCATGCGAATACAAACCTCTGAAGATGCAATTTTTGCCTATCGCGCAGTTATGGTTACGGGCGGTGAATCGTCACGAGTCGTGAAGCCACTTAAGCGCGTAATGTTACAG
>CAZPLH010000034.1:0-7667 GCA_964587465.1 uncultured Candidatus Saccharibacteria bacterium
CGCAAAAAACAGTAGGAGTTGAAGAAGTTAAATCGGCTGCACAGCGTAAACTGCCGGGCTACGATAAAGCCGGCGAGCAACACTACAACATTATTAGTGCGTTCATTAAAAGCATGCGCGGCTCTGACGCTAATGCTGCGCTGTATTATTTGGCTCGCATGCTCGATGCTGGCGAGGACCCTAAGTTTATTGCTCGCCGCATGGTAATTTTTGCCAGCGAGGACATTGGTATTGCAGCAAGCCCCGCCCTAAACCTTGCTGTGGCCACGTTTCAGGCCGTAGAACGCATTGGCATGCCAGAATGCGCCTACAACTTGTTTCACTGCGCTACGGTGCTTGCAGGTGCTAAAAAATCGCGTGTGGTAGCTGACGCGATGCATGCTGCCATGGCTGCCGCAAAACAGACACCTACCGCACCAGTGCCGCTGCACGTACGCAATGCTCCCACTAAGCTCATGAAAGATCTAGGATATGGCAAAGATTACGAATGGAAAGCGGACTTTAAGCACGATAAAGGTTTTTTGCCGCCCGAGGTAAGCGATGTTGACTTCTTTTCTTAGTAGCTCGGTCGTCTGATTTTTGGCAATACAAATAAGTAAAATACGATGCCAATAATGCCTACTGCAAATACTGCACATACCGCCCTGCCTGTGGGGCTATTTACTTGAGCCAATACTTGCTTCCAGAGGGGATTGTTCACTTCAATTTCGGTCTGGGTTTCGGCTACCGCACCGTTTACGTCAGTAGTTTTAACGGTGACAGTATGTGAGCCGTTATCGAGCCCCGAGGTATCGAACGCGGCGGTATCGCCGTTAGTGACTGTCTTTTTTAACGCCCCGTCGACATATATTTCAGTTTTGGTAGGAGTAGCACCAGTGCTTGGTACGGGTACCGTAACGGTACCGCTAACCACTCCGCTGCCCTCGCCCGGATTGGTGATTATTGGCGTCGTGGGGACGGTTGGTGTGGTGGGGGTGGTAGGAACCGTAGGAGTTGTAGGCGTGGTCGGTGTGGTTGGCGTTGTAGGGGTCGTGGGAGTTGTCGGTGGCGGTGTTGGTGCCACGCCTGCTGCCGTGTAGCCAATGCCAACACTGCCAGTTGGCACAAAGTCGCCACCGCTTGGCTTTCCTGCAGTAATTGTTCCCGTTACAGTAGTGTTGCTAAAGCTGGCAGTAGTGCTATTTGCCGACATGCCACATGCGCCACTGCTATCATAAATCGAATTGCTTAAGCTTCGACTGCTGCGTGGTTGAATATAGAAATTGCTGAACGAGTACGTAGTGCCGGTGCCGCACTTTAGCCATGCATAGTAGCCCCCCTTGCCATCTGGAGGTGTAACGCCAGAGTCGCCAATGTTTACATTTTTAATAATTACTTTTCCTATATGCCCCGTGTCGTCATTAATCTGGAAGCCTTGGTAGCTACTGCTGCCGGTTAAATGGTCAACACGGAGTTCTTTTACGCCGCCCCAGGGCTGGATGATGTCAGAGTGATTGTGCTGTGCGGTGTCGTATGCACCGTACAGCTTATTAATACGGACATTTTGTATTTGCACAATCGCTTGCGGCGCCTGAATGGCAATGCCGTCGCCCTCGGCGGTTGCAATGTCGCCGTTAATGTAAACACCTTCAATGTGTACGGTCCCAGTACAGCCATTAATATAAATGCCGCGCACATCTGGAGATGCTGGACCACTCCCCGCCGGGATATTAATCTGGCCACCAATAATAACTACGTTTCGACAGTTTGTAAGGTTAATCGGCCCCGTTGGGCTACTGGGAAGCTTAACCCACATATCGCCACCACCACCGCTTATGGTTTGCGTACCGGTTGTTACACTCACATTTTTAACGGGATAATTTTGGTAGCCTGTTGGCGGCGCCCAAGTCAGCGTTACCGTAGCTGCTTGTGAAAGAAGTATGAAGTAGCTGCCGATGGCTGCAAAAAATAAGCCAAAAAAAAGAACCAACATCTTGGTGCTGACTTTTCTTGCTGTTCGCCGAGGAGCATTTTTTGATTTTTTTTGAGTAGCCATAATTTATATGAATTATAAGACCATTGTAAGCTTTTTTTGTAAAAGCACAAGCATCACGCAAGGAGTAAATTGGGCCGTAATACTTGACAAAATAGTACAAAGTATGATATTATAATATTTGACAGGCTACATATGTAGCTGCGCCAAACCGAGGGTTAGCCTCGGTTTATTTTTTGTGAGTAGCTATGAGCCAGACTTACCCAATTCCAGAAGCAATATATTTTGCACCAAAGCGGCCAAAAGCACCGCGCAGTAGATTAACGCGGGCAATTTTACTTGCTTGGTTTTTTGCATTCATTGTGAGTATTGTCGTGTTAACGGCAGCAAGCGTTAACGCGCCTGCCGCTGCCTCTACCGCAGCACCCGTCGTAAATCCTTCTGCGGCTGATGTTTTTTATTTAGAAAAAGTAAATGCACTTCGTGCACAAAATGGCTTGGCTCCTGTGCGGTTGCTGCTCGAGCTAAACGAATCTTCTACCGACAAAGCAACCGTCATGGCGACAAACCACTATTGGGGGCACTACGACCCTGACGGAAAAGCCTTTAGCGATTACATTTGGAAGCGAGTACCGCCGGCAACGCTCGTGGGCGAAAACTTAGCCCGATGCTACCCTACGCGAGACCAGGCATACGCCGCACTTGATGCAAGCCCTACGCACCATGAAATTATGGTTGGAAACTTCAACTTCATGGGTGTAAGCGAAGCTTACGATAGTAGTATGGGCTGCACCATAACCGTTATGCACTTTGCTCGGATTTAATTTATCCGTATAATTACCTCTAATGTTACAACGGAGGTAATTATGGATAAAAGCAGCAACCCGGCTCTTTCGAAAAGCGCGCTCGAACGGCTTAAAGCACTTGATGATACAAAGCGTGCAACGGTAACGGGCACGACCATTAAAACATTATTCTTTTTAGCGTTAACCGTTGGCGCTGGATATTTTGGATGGCAATCAGCTGCAACTGGTACGGGCCTTGGACTTGTTATTTTGGCAAGCATTGTAGCGTTTGTGGCGGCACTTGCTACGGCTTTTGTACCTAAGCTTGCCGCAGTTGGCGGAGGCGTGTATGCGCTTGCACAAGGTTATGTGCTGGGTGCGATTTCACAAATCTATAATGTGCAGTTTGACGGCATAGTTTTGCAGGCAGTTGGTCTAACTGGCGCGATTTTCTTTGTAAGCCTTTGGTTTTTCCAAGCCGGGCTTATTAAAGTTACGAATAAGTTTCGAATTGGCGTTATTATTGCGACGCTCGGGGTGGCACTCTTTTACTTAGTTTCATGGCTTGTAAGTTTGTTTACTGGCACGAACATTGCCGCTGCAACAACTGGTGCGGGTACCTTTGGCATTGTATTTAGTGTGATTGTGGTAATCATTGCGACGCTTAATTTGTTTTTGGATTTCGACATGATTCAGCGCCTCGAAAAAGAAGGTGCCCCGAAATTGTTTGAATGGTACGGCGCGTTTGCACTACTCGTAACGATTATTTGGCTCTACATGGAAGCTTTGCGACTTTTGGGCCGCTTGCGAGGCTAAAGTTCACCAACAATAAGCGCGGCGACTTCCTTTGCCTGGTCAATGCTACGCTCTTTTATGGTACTTGGACCGCTCGTAATAATGGCCCAGTTGTGCCCTTTTAAGACGTGAAGTTGTGCAAGAGTTGGGTCCCAGTACGCATCATCGCCAAAACCGGTGAGTGCAATTGCTCCGGTTGGACGCTCGGCCCTAAAACCTTCTTTGCTTGAATCGTCAGTAGAACAGCGAAGCAACACGGTTGAAACTTGTAAGTCTTTCGCTTCGGTTGCACCATTTGTATAGCTACAGGTGCTTACCAGGGTCTTTCCTTGTTTAATCGGAGGCGTATCGTCGCCTTGTTTGGTATTTGGTCCAAGAATTTCTTGAGCTTTGCTAAATGTGTACACCTGGCATGCTTTGATAAGTTTGTAAGTTTCGTCTTCGGTTTCTAATTTTGCGGTAGTTTCTGTTGGCGTGTTAAGGTTTTTAGCCAAAAAAAGCCCACCTACCGCGAGTAGAATTAACAGTGCTCCTATAGCGACCCAATATCGTGTCCTCATGAGCTCCTTTATGCCCCTTATTGTACACGCTACACGCTAGTTAACAATAACGGGCGTTTGTTTGTAGAACGCTTCGTCTGCAAGAATCGATACATGGAATGCAGCAACACTTTTGCGAGATACTTTTGGAATTTCAAGTGGACCGCATTTTCGACGCACCATTGATACTTTTACGGGAGCCTGAGCTTTATCGTTTAAGAGCCCACACCTGACGAGGGTCCATTCAAGACTGCTTTGTTTTACCTCGGCATCCTCGAGCTTTTTGAATGCATAAATGTTCTTGATAGGTGCGAAAAGACTAAATGCAATACGCATTGGAATGCTCGCATCTTCGAGGTATTCGGTTGCCCAGGCACCAGATTGCCCTTGGTATCGCTTAACGCCCTGTTCTTGCATCGCTTGAATAATATTGCGTGTCGCCACGAGTGAAATGTCGTAGTTGGCTGAATCGCCCAGCTTCGGGGCAATGACATTTATGACCGCATCTTGGTCTGCCATTGCTTGAAGTATGTTGGTGTAGTTGCGGGCATCGCCAGTTATAAAGTGCAGTTTTTCGTGGAGCGGTAATGCGGAATGCTCTGGCACAGTACGCACAAATGCGGTGACGCTATGGCCTGCTTCAAGCGCCTGAGCAACAACTTCACGCCCGGTACGGCCGCCGGCGCCAAAGACAAGTATACGGAGAGATTTCTTCATGACTATTAGTGTAACAAGCTAAAGCGTACTAGCCGATTATTTGGACGACTTTTTTTGCGTACGATTCGCTAATTTCATGTCGGGCCAGTATTTTGTGTACGCACACATTGCTATTTTTTGTAGCAATTTGACGCAAATATTTACCCGAAACGAACACGTCGAGAGAACCATAAATACAGTCGACCGGTGTGGTTATTTCGATTAAATCAACATACGTTGTTTGGGACTCGATACTATTTTTTAGGCTTTTTTGAAATGAGTACCACGTATTTTCATCAAGCCTAAAACTCGTTGCGTCTGCCGCATAAGACATAATTCGTTGTGCGCTTTTTAGGGTGAATTCAGGACTGTTTCGGATAGCCTCGTAAATTTTGAAATAGGCGTTATTTATATATCGGTCTGACGAACGATTGTCCTCATATAGTTTTTGCATATCGTCCGATAAGTATATGGGTGGGCTGCACAAAATAAGTCGCTCTATGAGCTTGGGGTTCTTTTTTGCCACAGCTACCGCTATGAGGCTCCCCATAGAGTGGCCCACAAGAAGGACAGGTTTCTTTAAGTGAAGAGACTTTATGGTCCGTATAACTGCAGCAGCGTGCTCGTCGAGTGTGTACTCTTGCCAGTCAGGCTTGGGCGAGTCGCCAAAGCCAAGTAAGTCGAGTGTTATTGCGCGATGCGTGTCAGAAACAAGCGGGATGACATTGCGCCAGGTAATGCTGCTACTTGCGATTCCATGCAAAAATATGACTGGTGTACCATTTTTAGAATCATGCGTTATGGTAAGCCGGTACGGGATTTTAAGATGTTTGTGGAGTGTGTCTTTTATTTTTTTCATGCGACTAGTAGGTTGGCAAATTGCTGTTTGAAATGGGCGATTTTGGGGTTAATGACAAGCTGGCAATAGGCTTGCTCGGGATTATTGGCAAAGTAATTTTGGTGGTACGTTTCTGCTGGGTAAAACTCTGTGAGAGGTTCAATTTCCGTTACGATGGGGTTTTCCCAGTATTGCTGCATTGTTTGTTTGGTTGACTCAAGCTGCTGCTTTTGTGATTCATCTGTATACAGCGCAATTGAACGGTATTGGGTCCCTTTATCGGCACCTTGCTGATTTAAGGTTGTTGGGTCGTGAACGCTCCAAAATACCTCAAGGATGGTCTTAAGAGAAATAATGCTTGGATTAAAGGTGATTTTTACCACCTCAGCGTGGCCCGTTGCCCCACTGCAGACTGCTTCGTAGGAAGGGTCTAGTGTTTTTCCGCCAGCATACCCACTGATTACTTCAGTAACGCCATTAACCGAGCGATACAGTGCATCGAGGCACCAGAAGCAGCCGCCACCAAGGATAATTGATTCCATGCTAAAAGGGTCTCACGTTCGTGAGACCCTGTAAAGCGTCGAAGTGCTCTAAATTAAAGCGTTTCGTTTTCGGTGCTTGGAAATGCAGCTTTTAGTTCAGTTCGAGCTGCTTCAAGTGTAGACTTGAATGCCTCGCGCGCTTTCGCATTTGCTGCTTGCCGGGTTTCTTTAAGCACCTTTAGTTGTGCTTTAATTGAGCTCTTGTCGGTTGTGCGTTGGCTCTTAAAGCTGTCACGAGCGGCTTTTAAGTCTGCCTTAAGCTGGCTTTTAACGGTGTCGCTTGCAACACCTGCCGCACAAGATGCCTTTGCTTTTTCAACGGCTGCACTTACTGCTGCTTTGAAAGCTGTTACGTCACCGCCGCTATTTGCCTTTTGGCTTGAAAGCAGTGCGTCTACCGCCTTAAAGTAGGCGTCGAAATTTGCATCGTAAGCAGCTTGTCGGGTGGCTACCGCTGCGAGCACCGTTTCTTTGTACTTTGCGACAGCAGCTTTTTGAGCATCAGTCGTTGCCGCTGTGTCGAGCTTGGCAAAATTAGCTTCGCGCTTTTTTGCTGCTTCTGCACGTGCTGCCGCAACTTTTGCCGCCCATTCTGCGCGCTTAGCTGTTATGTCGCTTGCGCTTTGCTTCCATTTGCTATCAGAACTAGAACCGCGTTTGCTTACTTCGTTTGTTGTTTTTGTAACGATAACATCGAAACTCTTGCAAAAAACACTGCTCGTACCATTTCCATCAACTGGTTTTACCTGTTGACTTCCACCGCTTCCGTTTGAAGAGCTTCCTAAGTTACCGCTTCCACTAAGAGCATAAACTGGTACAGTCGCAAAAACAGAGACACTAAATACCGAGAAACTTACAGCGGAAATAAATTTAGAAATCGTTTTCATTGAAGCTGTCTCCTACGTTTGATGCTGAATCTGCTGCTGCATCAATTTGTTTTTCTACTTCGACTGCACTGCTGTCTTCTGTGGCGTCTTCAACATCAACGGCGTCATTGAGCGATTGCTGTACGCCAAGTGTTGGTGTTTTTGCTTCCTCGGCTTTTTTAGTAGTCTCTACTGAAGATTGGCTTGCGGCTGGGCTTGTCTTATTTTTTGTTACTACCCAATAACCTACTCCGCCGAGCAGAGCGAGAACGACGACAATAAGGACCGCTTCGACAACTGCGAAGCCAGCCTGATTTTGTCTTTTCATAATGTTGTTTTCTCCTTTAGTGTACACTTTTAAAAAAAGATTATGTATATAATACCATTTTTTAGTTTTTTGTAGATGTGCGATGAATCTTGCCTTGTAGCGCTGCCGCTACCGCACCGCTTGAATTTATTGCCCAGTGCACGGCCCAGGTGGTAACTATGGTTCCTGAAATAATTCGTAACCAGTTAAAGAATAAGCCCGCGGCAGTCGTTACGAGCACTATTGCTACAACCGAACCAGCGGTATGAAGGCTTTTAGCGCGAAGTTTTTCTTCCATATCTGAAATTTCAGATTTGCCATCTTCTT
>CAZPLH010000035.1:0-1385 GCA_964587465.1 uncultured Candidatus Saccharibacteria bacterium
GCCCTGTACAAAACACAAGCCAAGGAGCTGCGCCAGCGCCAGCATCAAACGGCGGCGGTAAGAAAAAGAAGCTAAACCTAGGCCGAGTACTTTCAGTACTTATTGCCGGATTAGTAGCCGTATTACTAATTGTAGTAATCGTTGGTCTTGCTCTTGGCAACACCGGCTCGATTGCTTCACAAATTAACAAGGACAAGTACCAAGCGGTATTCCTTAACAGTAGCGACGGTCAAGTATACTTCGGTAAGCTTAGCGTAGAGAACAAAGACTACTACAAGCTCACTGACATTTACTACGTACGTGTACAAACCGTACAACCTGACAAGAACACCACTGCACAGCAAAACATTTCACTTGCTAAGCTTGGTAGCGAAATCCACGGTCCAGAAGATGTTATGTACATCCGTGCTGAGCACGTTATGTTCTGGGAAAACCTAAAGGACGACGGTCAAGTTGTTAAGGCTATCACCGAATACAAGAAGACTGGTTCAACCACTGGTTCTACCAACACTAACAACAACTCAAGCTCTACAACGAACAAGAGTGGCAACTAATACAGTTACCTAGTTAGCAAAAAGCCCCCATACGGGGGCTTTTTTTATGAGTCAAAATAGCGCTTAAGCATGCGGCCAGCAATAAGTCGCATTATTAGTAGCAACCCAGATAAAATACTGATAATAACGGCAAAGCCCGCTATGTCTGGTGACCAAAACGGACTTACAAAATCGAATGTATAAAACTCTTTTGCCGGCAAAGAAAGCTGAAATCTGCCACCGCCTTTATCAGTAAGATACTGTTGAACGCATTGTAGGTTTTCTGTTTCATCGGTTTTGCTTACGCAACTTTGTTTTGCAGCTTGGTAAACTGCTGCGTTACCGCCCAAACTCGCAACTCGTGCCTGCTCGGCTGCAACAATCCGATTGTAGGTATTTGTCAGTTGAATCGGCGCTTCGCTCGAAGTACTACCGGCTCGCAAATTAGTATTCATGTGCGCATACACAAACGTTCGAAGTTCTCGGAGCGCAGCTTCTACGTCCCCACCCGATTTATCTGCCACGTAGACCTCGTTGCGTAAGCGAATCATCGTAAGGTTGTTTTGGCGTAGCGCAAGAATGCTCACCAATAACGAAACAGCGAAAACTGCGGTTAACAGCGCCAACGATAAACCGCCAACTTTATGCCATATGTAGTATGCGCGGTGTTTTCTCATACTTTTATTGTAGTGCCGCAAATCGCTGGCGGGTTATAGCTATGCTTAAGAGCGCGCCAAGTAAGAAAGTTGCTTGTAGAGCCAGTTTGTCCGGCCCAACGAGTAAAGCAATGGTGAGTGCGCCCCAAAAAATAACGTTTCCGACTGCATTTACCCACTCAAGTAGCATGAAGTA
>CAZPLH010000035.1:1485-7593 GCA_964587465.1 uncultured Candidatus Saccharibacteria bacterium
AAAGATGCAATAAGTACGACTATGGCAAGCGCGATGGTATAGCGCGGATCAAATACCGTAGCGATAACGCCTCCAACCAATGGGCCAAGTACTGCCCCTATTCGTTCACATATTTGTAAAAATCCAAGCTCTTTCCCGCCATGTTCCGTATGTTTTATTTTCGAAAAGTCTACTTCGAAAGCCATCATGTATAACCCAAAGCTAAAGGAGCCAACAACGCCGATTATCCACAGCGGATTCCGTGTGTGTTCTTGGGTTAAAACAAGCGATAAGTATACGATTTGTAATATTACCGACAGCGCGATTGCGTGCTTTGGCCCCCACGCCCCAATAATCCGTGCAGAGACATACGCCCACAGCGGGCGAGCTAAAAACCACACAAGGTACATAGCTGTAATCGCCGGCAAGGAATAGCCTATTTTATAGAGATAAATGGGCACGAAAATGCCAACGAGGCTCGCTGCAAGCGAACGAAGTAACTGGCTTGTATAGAGCTCACTCAACTCATCAAATCCAACAGTACGCCAAAAATGGCGGTGTTCGACTATTTTTTTTATTGCTTTTTGTACCATTTTTTTCTTTTATGCTTTATTTAATAGTAACAGATTTTACGGTACCATGGGGTCATGCACATATTTTTCTCTGGAATCGGCGGTGCCGGTATTGGACCTCTTGCGCTTATTGCGCATCAAGCCGGTTATGTCGTTTCAGGTTCAGACAAAAAAGAAAGCGCTTATACCGAATATCTAAAAAAACACGGCGTAAAGCTCTATATTGGGCAAACTACTGAGCAAATTGCAGCTGCACATGCCGACCAGCCAATCGATTGGCTCGTTATGTCTTCTGCCGTGCCGCTTGAAAACCCCGAGCACCCTGAGCTGGTGTTTGCACAGCAACAGCACATAAAAATAAGTAAGCGCGATGAGCTTTTAAATGTAATTTTGCAAGACAAAAACCTCAAGCTCATAGCTATTGCTGGCACGCATGGCAAGACTACTGCGACGGCAATGAGCATTTGGGCATTCCAGAAACTGGGTATACCTATTAGTTATTCTGTCGGAGCAAAAACAAGCTTTGCTGATATGGGTCATTTTGACGAGAAATGCGAGTATTTTGTATACGAATGCGACGAATTTGACCGTAATTTTTTGGCGTTTAGCCCTTACGCCAGCACTATTACCACTGTCGACTGGGACCATCACGATATTTACCCTACTCGAGACGAGTATACGGATGCCTTTAGGTCGTTCATTCAACAAAGCACTCACACAACAATGCACAAAAAAGATGCGGATTACTTAGGTCTTGCTGCTTCAGAATCGATAACCGTGCTTTCTGAAGAAAGTGACCATACTCCACAGAGCATAGCGCTACCTGGAGCGCATAACAGGCAAAATGCACTTGTTGTGGCTCAAACACTGGCTCGACTATTAGAAAGGCCGGTGGATGAACTAACGGCTATACTGTCAACATTTCCTGGTTCGGAACGAAGATTCGAAAAATTGGCACCCAATGTTTATACCGACTACGCCCACACGCCCGAAGAAATTTTGGCTACTATTCAACTTGCCAAAGAGCTCAACGACCATGTGGTAGTGGTCTACGAACCTCTCACTAATAAGCGCCAGCATTTCATGAAAGATTTATACAAAGATATTTTTACGGGTGTTGACAAAATATATTGGCTACCAAGCTATTTAGCGCGTGAAGACCCCACTCAGCATGTTCTTACTCCAGAAGAGCTCATTGCTGGGCTCTCAAATCCTGAGCGAGCATGCGTAAGCGAACTAAGCCCTGAGCTTATCGCTCGCATACGCGAGAATGCTCAAGCCGGTAGCCTAGTGCTCTGCCTTGCGGGCGGTGGTGGTGGCTCGCTCGACGAATACCTAAGGACTAACCTTAAGGTACAATAGTACGGATGCAAGAATTTATAGACTCAATTGGCACCGGAACTAACACTATTATTTCCATACTAGTGATTATTGGGTGCGCCCTGCTCGTACAGGCTTTTATGCGCCTTGTATTGCAACGCTCTACCGCTTTTTTAACTCGTAAAGAGCTATTCAACAATACCAAAGACCGCCAAAAGCGTATAAAGACCGTAAATAGCATTATTGGCGCTGTTGCTGGCGTTACAGTATGGTCAATTGCCATACTTATGGTGCTCGACAAGCTTGGTGTGCCGATTGCCCCAATTATTGCAAGTGCTGGTATTGTCGGTGCAGCAATTGCCTTTGGTACACAAAGTCTTATTAAAGACTTCGTAAGTGGCTTGTTTATAATTGCCGAAAATCAGTACCACATAGATGACTACGTCGACATTGGCGCAATTTCGGGTAAGGTTGAGGCTGTTTCGGTGCGCACAACTGCTGTTCGCGGTGACGATGGCAGTATTTATTACGTACCCAACGGCAGCATTACCATTACGTCTAATAAAAGTGTTGGCCCAATTAAAGAAACTATTAAACTTGAGCTTGCCGCCGACACCAACCTAACTACTTTTGCTAAAAAACTTTCAGAAATATCTGAAAAATTAATGACCGATTCAACCACGAGTGATTTATTCGTTGAGGGCCCGAACGTTGGCGGCATCATTGCCGTCACCAAAAAAGCGATCACGGTTAACATTGAATTTAAAGCCACTGCCTCAAAGCGCAAACGTGCTGCAAGCGCCGTATGGCGGGCGCTAGCTGCCGCAAATAAAAAAGATACTATTCATCTTGCTTAGCGCGAGATACCAAGCGTAGAGTCAGAGACACCGTCATTGCCGTAATCAGCATTATTGTCGAGTCCTTCAATTTTATTTTGAATGCCCTTAACCGTTTCTTCTATGTCAGCTGGCTTTACGGGACTTGTCGTGTCGTAGTCGCTAAGAGCCGAACCATCTAGTTTTTCGTTGGCCTGAATTTTTTGGACCGTTTTATATGCGTCTGAACGCAAAAATAGACTAAACGTAATGAGCACTGACGTAACTGCGAGCGCAGCCATTACTGCAATGGCCACGTACAGGCTGACGTTATCGCGGCTTGGTTCTTCGGCAACAATTGTTGGCGCTTCTTCTCTCATGCTATACCTTGAGTTGCCTTTTTATGGCGTTAAACTGATTTTGAACGTCATTTTGGACAAAGTACTGAATAGTATTGGTGTTTGCGAGTAGTTCGGCGCGCTTTTGACGGATGAGCGCCACGCCCGCGCTAAAAACTTCTGGGTTCGTCTGGCAATCTATGGATGTTACGTCATAAAGTGCTTCGGCATAAATTTTAGAAAGCCTGTCGTATTGGTCTGTTAGCTCGCGATAATTCATAAGTACGGTATTTACCCCGCCGACTTCAATACCCTGCCGTTTAAGTCTTAGCTGCAGCGCGTCTATCTCGTTCTGTACATCTAAGTATGTGTCCGACCGTTCGCGTTGTATGCGCAGTTCTTTTTGCCGAATATTTTTTAGTGCAGACTGTGTGGTAGTGCAGGAGCTTACAACTTTTGCTTTCTCGTCATCGCTCAGCGTAATATTTTGAGCCGACACTTGTGTACTTAGGCGAGTAAGGCTATCTTCCACATTTTGAGTTGCAGCAAAAACAGTATTGCTCAAAAAAACGACAACCAAAACCGCAAGAACGCCCGAAAGGCGCGTAAATTTCATACCCTTATTATAACTTACTCACCGGCGTAAAACCGCCCTTGTTTTTCAGAAAGTAAACCTTCGCTCACAAGGTCTTTCAGAGCACCGTTTAGTCGGTCATCGGCAATATGCTTTGTAAGCTCGGCCTGCGAAACACTTCCACAAGCAGCAACTTCACGTAGAATTTGCCCACGGAGCTGTCGTTTAGAGCCGCTAAAAGTACTCTGCTTTGCGTAGTGCTTACTATTGCGCGAAGTGTTTCCCACTGTTTGTTTTACGTAAGTGCCATAATCCATGAGTGCCCAATACCATTCCCGTGGGTGCTCTTTGTCTATGCAGGTGGCGATAATTTCGAGTAGTTCGGTATCGCTTACGCCAGTTTGGTCTGCAAAAAAATGGTGTAAGAATACCGTTCGAATGTTTGTTTCAATAAATACTACTGGGTGATTGTAGGCATAGGCCATAATTGCTCCAGCTGTATTTGGGCCAATTCCCTTTAACTGTGTAAGTTCTTTCTGATTTTTTGGCAATCCGCCTTGAGCTACTACTTGTTTTGCGCATTTGTGTAAAAACTTTGCACGACGATTATAGCCAAGCCCTAGCCACGCTGTTAAAACATCCGAAAACGGCGCTTTGGCTAAGGTTTGAAAATCAGGGAATCGCTGTAACCACGAATTGTATTTTTCGATAACGCGCGTAACCTGCGTTTGCTGCAACATTATTTCTGAAACAAGAATTTTATATGGACTAAACGACCCGTCAGGTTCGGGTAACCGCCAGGGTAAAGAGTCGCGCGCATTTTTTGCATAATAGTCCCATAACATTTCATTAAATTGGCTCGGCGTCATATGGTTTCTATTGTACTGTGCTATTAATGAACTACATGGATTTTTCAAAACAACTATTAGCTGCAGAAGCGCACTTAGCAAAAGCCGACCCGCGCTTAGACTTCATAATTGCCAAATACGGGCACTGCACCATTGCTCCACACACCAATTACTACGAAGAACTTATGAGCAGCATAATCAGCCAGCAACTGAGTGTTAAAGCAGCTGAGACAATTTGGAAGCGCTTTATTGATTTATATGGCGGCAAAACACCAACTCCAGAACAAATAATCGAAACGGACATTGAAACAATTCGTGGAGTTGGCGCAAGTTATGCAAAAGCAAATTACATAAAAGATTTAGCGCTGCATATTTTAGACGGCGCATTAGATCTTGCACATATTGCCACGCTCGACAACGAAACAGTCATTGCGCAACTAACGGCTGTAAAAGGTATTGGTGAGTGGAGCGCGCACATGTTTATGATATTTAGCCTTGGAAGGCTTAACGTTCTGCCGTGGGGCGACTTGGGTGTGCGCAAAAGCATGCAAGAAGTCTACGAGCTACCTGTATTGCCTACCAAGGCAGAAATGATAGCTGTTGCTGAGTCAAAAGGCTGGGCTCCATACGAATCGGTAGCCTCGTGGTATCTTTGGAAAAACCTCGACAACAAGTAGCTCAATATAGCAATATTTTCATTTATATTATATAATATACTTATGAAAGAGCTGTTCCCTTTAGCCGATTTAGGTATGCATTCGCTTGTGGTGGTCGAAACTTCTGAAGAACCTCGCAGTATTTTGCTTGGTAGAAAAATACGCGGATTCGGCGAAGGCAAACTAGTGCTACCGGGTGGCAAAAGTGATCAGCTGGTTGGTAACGCTTCACCGTTTTCGCGTATTTTTGCACAAGTAAATGCTCAGCGCGAACTGCTTGAAGAAACAGGTGTTCAAGCGCTTCTTAAACACATGGGCCGCCTAGCTGTTTTTGATATCGAGGGCGAAGATATTAGCATTGACATATTCGCCACAAAAGTTGATCAGCTCCCTGCATCGACCTTACCTGAAAATGATATAACTGAATTAACGTGGCATGCTGTAGATGCAATACCTTACGGACTAATGCCCTCAGACTACAGCTTATGGCTACCGCACGTACTAAACGGTGAAACAATCAACGGGCAAATTCAGCAGCTTGGCGACGATGAAGTTAACGTACACTTCATGTTTGCGCAAGGACCAGAAGACGGTGCGCGCATGCGCGTAGTTGCTTAAGGAGCGAGCCGATTAATGTCGCGCGGAAAGGCGCTAGCTTCTTTAACGTTGTTAAGGCCTATGATCTTCTGGGTTAAGCGCTCAAGCCCCATGCCAAAGCCACCATGTGGTGGTAAGCCGTATTTAAATGCCATAAGGTAATACTTAAAGCCCGGGTGTTCAATATCCGCACCTATGGCCTGTAGCTGCTCTACGAGCACGTTGTAATCGTTTTCGCGCATACTGCCGGTAGAAATTTCTACGCCTCTAAATAGCAGGTCGCAACGGAGTGCAAATTCAGGATTTTTGTCATCAAGTTTGTGGTAAAACTTTGCTTCACTTGCTGGCCATTCAGTCACAAAAAGCGCATCGGTGTCTAGGTTCTTTTTTGCCCATTCACAAATCCACT
>CAZPLH010000036.1:0-7543 GCA_964587465.1 uncultured Candidatus Saccharibacteria bacterium
ACCCCCAGCCGCGCGCTTTACCAACTAAGCTACACCCTGATATAAAAAACCACCCCGAAGGGTGTACCATTACCGATATGGATACCTGCTGGTAACCAAGTGGGCTGCCGCATAGTTACTCCACGGAGCAACTGGATATAAGCGTCCCAACAAACGATAATATTCAGATATCATTGTTCGATAATGGCCTCTTTTAGTATACCGCAAGTGGCCTAAAATCAACCTGCAACAAATCGAATTATTGCCGAATTTACACTCTGTAATGTGGGGCTTAGCAACGGAAATAGCACTAGCATAAACACCCCAATGGCTGCGAGGCCAAAGCGCTCTATTTGTTCCATAAATCGTTGTACGGGTTCGGGCGCAAAAGCGTACAACACGCGCGAACCATCGAGTGGTGGGAACGGAATCATGTTAAATACAAAGAACCCAACGTTAATCGATATAAATATTGCCCACCATAGTTCCCATAAACCTGTTGGGTCAAAAGTGCTATATATAAATCCGCCAATAATCGCTAAGACAAGATTACTCAACGGACCGACAATGCCTACCAGCGCACCGCCAAATTCTTCAAATTTAAGGCGAGCAAAGTTTACCGGCACTGGCTTTGCTGCACCAAATGGCGGCAAGCCAAACAGCACTAATAACACTGGTAGCAATACCGTTGCGAACGGATCAATGTGGTGAATCGGGTTAAGCGATAGCCTGCCATCGCGGTGCGCGGTATCATCACCCAATAACAGCGCTACATAACCATGTAAAAACTCATGAATAGTAATACTTATGGCGAGTACCGCCAGTGAAAATACAATTTTTATTACTAAGCTGTCTTCAGTCATTAACATTCAGTATACCAAGCTTGGTCCCACCCTTGACGAATAAGATGTAAACAGGTACAATAGCTAACTGAATCTGCGTAAAGGAATAATAACGTGTACAAATGTGATATCACTGGTAAAGGCAAGCAATTCGGAAGCAACATTAGCTTTTCGCAGCGCCACACCAAAAAGGTATGGAAGCCAAACCTACAGAACAAGACCGTCATTGTTGATGGCAAGAAAGTAAAGCTTCGTGTTAGCACGC
This sequence comes from uncultured Candidatus Saccharibacteria bacterium, assembly GCA_964587465.1. Classification (GTDB taxonomy): domain Bacteria; phylum Patescibacteriota; class Saccharimonadia; order Saccharimonadales; family CAIOMD01; genus JBBRSL01. The sequence continues at coordinate 1,087 of CAZPLH010000036.1, forward strand.
AAGCTATTCGCACCCTTAAGAAAAAGGGTCTTCTCGTTTAAGAAGTCTGCGCATTAAAAAAGCCCCGGTTTCCCGGGGCTTTTTTGTTACTCGAGAATAGAGTTACTTGCTTGCTCGTTCTAAGACAACAACCGTCGTCTTATCAGCCAGGTCACCCTTTTTAAGCTTGAGTACCGGTACTGGCTGCACATCGTTGGCACCAATTTCGTTCAAGAATACACTTAATTCTGCCTGCGGCACTTCATAAGATACTTTACTGTCTGCGTAGTGCGTTGGAATAACCACTTTTGGCTCAATGTCTTTTACCAACTTAACAGCCGCTACAGCATCGAGCGTATAGCCCATACCGCCTACTGGCACAATAAGCACATCAACAATACCAAGTTTTTCAAGTTGCTCGTCGCTAAGCTTACCAGTAATATGCCCGACAACACCAATATTAAGCTCACCTGTCTGAATGCTAAACATCGTTACTGCGTTACCTTCGGTGTCAGTGTGACGTTGTGCGGCAATACCACGTACCGATACTTCCGAAATCTCGTATTCACCCGGAGAATCAATGATAAACCTACCGGTAGTTTCCTCGTGGCCAAGCTCCGTAAAAAACGCTATATCGTCTTTTTGAGTTGCGCTTTTTAGTCCATTACGCACTAAATTATCATCAATAATTATGTTGGCTCTTTTGCCGGTTATGCGCACACAGTTAGCACCAAAATACTGAAAATCCATCAAGTAACCCCTATCCTAAAATATTATCTTTATCTACTAATACAACTTTTTTGGATGTAACAAAATTAACATAAAACCTATCGTTCACCTGGCGACGGTACGTAAACTCATCTGGTGAAAAGATCGAATAGCGAAGTTCTTTCTTTTCACTGGCCTCGAGCTCGGCAACTAAGTGCTCGAGCTGAGCCGCATTTACGTCACCAACAATGACGATGTCTATGCCACTGGTTTCATCACGGGTAAATTGACCGGTGTATACAACAAGGTCAATATTCCCAACCTTTTGAAGTTCAAGCACAAACGGGTCGTGTACTTCGGCAGCTTGTGACGCTTCAGCTTCTACAGCTTCAGGCACTACAGCATCTTCACTTTTCGCCTTAGCTGTTTTTTTAGCCTTTGGCTTTGCAGCCTTACCGCCGAACATAGTCGACATAGCATCGTACTGCTCGAACTTCTGGTTCACCTCGTAGTACAGTTTGTTGTTCGTGTTGTCCGACGTAATAATGCCAATGCTCAAAAGATTAGCAAGCTCACGGCGCACCGAGTTAATTTGCTCATCAATTTTACGGGTGATTTCACGTACGTAAAACGACCTATTTGGGTTCTCATAAAAAAGCTTTAAAAGCTTTACGCGGGTTTTCGATCCAAACAGTTGTTCAATCATACTGTTCATTGTAACAGTTATGCACCAATGAGTGCACATTTTTTACTAACGAGGTCGCGAAACAGCTACCGCGCCGGCAACTTCTTCCAAAGAATCATCAAGCGCTGTTAGCGTAGCGGCATTCCCTGCGATATCGAGTGCAAGCCGTAACAAATAATCTGCAAATACCGGGCTTTTTGCAAGCATCGGACCATGCATATAGCTACCGAACACATTATTGAAACGAGCACCTTCGGTTTGATCCACACCATCATTTCCCTGGCCAATCGGTACATTGCCAAGCGGCAAAATTGCAGCACCTCGCTGCGTCCGGCCACTATGGTTTTCATAGCCAATAAGCCGGCCAAAGTCAGACGTTTCGCATACCACATTGCCTACTAAGCGCCCTACCGAAGCTCTAGTCGTAACATCTAAAATACTAATACCCGGTATGGTGGTCTTATCTGCCGTTATAAATGCGACGCCAAACATTTGATACATACCGCAAATCATCAGCATAGGCACGCCGTTTTTTGCAAAGCGAGTAAGAGCTTCCTTTTTCGTCTGCAAATCATCGGCAATAGCTTGTTGTCCAGCATCTTGGCCGCCGCCGCCAATAATCAAGTGGACGTCTTTTGGAAACGAATCACCAACCCCAACACGGACAACCTTAGATGCAATACCCCGCCACTGCAGGCGTTTTTGCAGCACCAATACATTGCCGTTATCGCCATAAATATTCATCTCTTTGGCGTACAAATGCACAATGGTTATAGGCTTACTCATACTTTTTCTACCTCTGTTAATGCAGCCATGTACTGGCGTAGCTCGAGCATAGCAGTATACGTGGCATAAATAATGCCCACTTCACCCGCCTTAATTCGTCGCTCAAGCTCAATAAGGCTCTTCTGAAGCCCTTGTTCATGCTGAATAGTCTGTACGTCGTCATACTTTAATCGAAGCGCCATATCGGCCGCACGCACGCCAGAAGTTAAAATCTCATTACCGGCAAGCGATGAAAAATCGACATCCCACAACCACGAGACATCACGTCCATCGGGGTAATCATCGTTTATAGCAATCATGGTCGTTTTATTATCAATCTGTTCACCACTTAACAGCGCATGGCGAAACCCACCAGGGTTTTTAACCAACTGCAAAATAATTTTTTTATTACCAACAGCAAACAGCTCGCCGCGCCCAAATGCCGGCCGGACTTCGCTTAATCGCACAACCGCTTCGGCCATATCAGCGCCTACTGCCTGCACCGCTGCCAATACCGCGCCTGCATTCTGGGCATTGTGCGCCCCATGACTTGCGAGAGTTACGCTAAAGCGCTCACCGCCAATTTCGTACACAGCATCGGCAGCTTTGTAAGACGCGAGCATAACGTTAGCGGCACGCGCTTTGGCGCGCACCGGCCCACTGTGTAGCTCATCATCTTGTAAAAATACACTCCTCAGCTGCTCGGAAACGCCAAAGGTATACACAGGTACTTTAAGCGATGTTTCAATCGCTGCAATACGCGTATCATCTGCGTTTAATACCACGAAGTCACGCGCTGACTTCGCTACTTTTTCAAGCAATTTTGCTGTTTGATCAATTTCAGCAAAACGGTCCATTTGGTCGCGCATAACGTTCAGCACCACCACGCCCCGCGGCTCACACTGCGCCACGAACTTTACCGCGTAAGCTTCATCAAGCTCTAGCACCGCAATATCGTAAGCAAGCGCCCCGCTCCACTGTGCGTGCTCGACAATGCTAGCAACAATCCCTCGCGTAAAATTACTTCCCGTTGGGTTAGTAAGCACCCGGTGTTCGCCGCGAAGTACATGACTCAGCATTTTAGTGGTCGTTGTCTTGCCGTTGGTGCCCACAACAATAATTACCCCTTGGGACAGTCTTGATAAATATGCATTCAAAAAACCAGGGGCAATTTTTTCAACCAATAAACCAGGGAGCGCCGCGCCGCGCCGCCCTAATAGCTTTAATGCGCTAAAGGTGAGTTTTCCAATCCAAAGGGCAAATATATTCACGCTTGTAGTTTACCTTGAAAGCTCACTTGCAAGCCACCGTTTTGCGGGGCGGCTGTCTATAAACCACTCAATGTCAGGATTACGCTTCAGCCACGTCATCTGACGCTTTGCCAGTTGCATATCGCTGGTAACGAATTTTTTTAGGCCCTCTGCTTCGCTCATAGTACCCTCAACTACTGGGCGCATAGCACGGTAAATCCCGCCCGTCATGCCCGGTGAGTCCCATCCATAATTGTTGCTCATACGCTTAATCTCACCCAAAACACCTTCGCTAATCATCTGCTCGGCTCGAATTTTTACTATCCGGCGCAGCGCCATTCGGTCTGGGTTAAGCCCGACTACTACGGCACCGTTACGCAACGGTTTTCGTTCAGTCGTTTGCCCTTTACGCTCAATTGCCGTAATCAAATGGAGTTTATTTTGCTCGTTTTTGGGCATGGTAATGCCCTGTTTGATTATCATGGCCCTTAGTTGCTCAGAAGTTTTAGCACCAAGTTTTTTACGCAGTGCAGCATCGGGTTCGGCAAAGCTAAAGTCGTATAGTACTCCGTCCATATACAAGCCAGTTCCCCCAACCAAGATTGGTAACTTGCCTCTGCTTTGGATGTCGGCAATTGCGGCATTCGCATAGTCCTTAAACTGAGCCGCGCTGTACGCTTCGCTCGGGTCAATCAAATCAAGGCCCCAATGTCGCACTCGTGCTTGCTGTTCTTTGGTTGGTTTTGCCGACCCAATATCGAGACCTTTATAAATCGTTCGCGAATCAACCGCAATAATTTCACCATTAAACGCTTCGGCAATGTCGAGCGCGAGTGATGTTTTGCCACTTGCAGTTGGGCCCACAATGGCCAAGAGCTCTATGTTTTTGGCCACCATACGGACTCCTTCATATTTACTTTATCGTTGTGTAGTTGTGCGCCCTCAGCCGCAAGCATTCGAGCTTGCCCAGCAGGACCATCAGGCCAAAAGCCACTTGCCATACCGCCGCTAGCATTTACCACGCGTTGCCACGGTAAATCACTTGGCCCAAAATGGGCTATTTGCCCCACTACTCGTGCAGCACCCGGATGCCCGCACAAAGCAGCGATCTGGCCATAACTCATCACTTTCCCCTCTGGAATTTGCGCCACTAATGCGTACACTGCTTTTGCAAATTCACTGTTCATGGTTACAGCGTGGTGTGCGAGGTGCGAGATTTTGCTTCGTTACGGACCGTCTTTAAGAAGTTTTCGAGCTTCATGGTACTTGGTTCTTTTATTTCTAAGTCGCCCCGAATGCGTGGGGTAACTTCGCCTGTTTCTACTTCTTTTTCACCAATAACCAGTGTGTATGGTACTTTGGCTTTTTCGGATTCACGAATCTTTTTACCAACCGAATCATTGTTGTTATCGACGTACACGCGCAAACCAAGTTCATTCGCTCTTTCAGCTGCTTTTTCTGCAAACCCTACCAGTTCTTCGGTTTGATTCACCGTAATAAGTCGAACTTGCTCCGGCGCTAACCAAACCGGGAACCTACCGGCTGTGTGCTCAATAAGCACGCTCATAAAGCGCTCTAACGACCCAGCGACTGCACAGTGAATCATAACGATTCGCTCGTTTTCACCCTGCTCGTTAATACACGTTAAATCAAACCCTTCAGGCTGGTTAAAGTCGAGCTGGATAGTTGCTACTTGATGCTCACGACCAATGGCGTCTTTGGCCTTAAAGTCGATTTTTGGGCCATAAAAAGCTGCTTCACCAATACCGCGCTCATAATCATCACCAATTTTTTCAATAATAAGTTCAGCAAGCTGCGCCTGGGTTGTTTCCCATGCCTCGGCAGAACCAAGGTAGCTACCAGGATTTTCGGGGTCGCGCATACTAAGTCGAACCGAAAGCTCCATATTTTGCGCGCTGTAAAATCGTTCAATAATGTCCCACACCTTTAGCGTTTCGTCTTTCACCTGCGAATAGCGGCAAAATACGTGCGCGTCATCTTGCGTAATCGAACGAACACGGGTTAGTCCGCCCAGCTCGCCACTCTGTTCGTCGCGGTACACCATGGTTGTTTCCCGGTAGCGAATTGGCAGTTCCTTATAGCTCCGTGGACGCGAATCATAGATTTGCGTGTGGTGTGGACAGTTCATTGGCTTCATGGCAAACTCATGTCCATCACGAGTTTTTATACGAAATAGTTCATCTTTGAACTTGTTCCAGTGACCACTTTTTTCGTATAGGTCTTTCTTGGTAATATGCGGAATCGAAACAGCTTGGTAGCCGTATTCTTTACGCATTTCTTGTACAAAATTATCGAGCTCGGTTCGGATAATCGTACCCCTTGGTGTCCACAATGGCAGACCTGGGCCAACTAAGTCAGAAAATACAAACAAGTCCAGCTCTTGCCCGAGCTTACGGTGGTCACGTTTTTTTGCTTCTTCAAGCATAGTTAAGTGTGCTTCAAGTTCTTCTTTGGTTGCAAATGCCACCCCATATAGGCGCTGCATTTGTGGGTTCGATTCTTTGCCACGCCAATATGCACCGGCGACCCGCATGAGCTTAAACGCACCTACTTTGCCAGTGCTGGCAACGTGTGGCCCACGACATAAGTCGGTAAAGGTGTCGTTGCGATAAAAGCCCACTTCGTCTACCTTGCTTCCATCGCTTGGCAGCCCCAGTTCTTCAGCGTCGATATCTTTCGCACTGGTTGTCCCGGCGCGCTTTAAATCGTTTAGAAGCTCTTCTTTGTATGGCTGCTTTGCATCTTTGGCCCATACAATTGCTTCATCTACTGGCTTGTTAAACTGTTCAAAAGCCGAATCTTTGTTAATAATGGCGCGCATTTCTTTTTCTATTCGCTTAAAGTCAGAGTCCGATATTTTTTGGTCACCAAGGTCAATATCGTAATAAAACCCGTTCTCTACCACTGGCCCAACGCCAAACTTTGCATCTGGCCATAAACGCTGCACAGCGTCGGCCGTTATATGCGCCAAACTATGTCGCATTGCGTACAAATCATCGTGGGTCTGAGCCATGTAGTTACCTCTTGTTATTACTTCTTACCAATACTG
>CAZPLH010000037.1:0-4708 GCA_964587465.1 uncultured Candidatus Saccharibacteria bacterium
GCCGCAATTAATAAATCGCCCATATGGCAAAAATTTTTGCTCGGAGGCGTGCTTGTAGTGATGTTTGATTTAATTTTGGAGCAGTTTGCTACAGCGTATGGTTTATGGAGTTGGCAGGGCGGCAAAATACCGTTATATAACTACGTATGCTGGTTTTTGGTAGCGCAAGTATGGTTCTTTGTCTTGCATAAGTTTGCGCCTAAGTTCGAGCCTTCGTTATACGCGGTCAGCACTTTGCCGCTTATGGCGATATTCTTTTGGCTCATGCTCGCAATTGCCTAATTTTAAGGAAAAATTCAGGAAACTCTTGCAATATATGGTTACAGCTTTGATACACCAAAGCTAACTAACAAGAAAGCAAAGGGGGTGCCTATGAAGCGAAACATTGGTAAGCACGTAAGCCAGAGCCTGCGACAAGTTAAAGAAGACATGCGTGAGCTACAGCGCCTAATGACCCACAAAAGCGTGTACGCAAAGCAGTATGTCGCTGAGCGCAGACGACCTAAACATCCGAAGCGATTTTATGAAATGTATGAGGTGTAGCCCGCAATAACCACATAGCATTTTGTTTACAGTCGAGATTTTAGACAAGTCAAAAATAACCGTTAAACGAGCCCTTCCTGCGAGGGGCTCGTTTTTTGTACCTGACCGAAGATGCTTATGCTATAATAAAGGTAGCAAAAAGCTGGGCAGCGAAAATTAAAAACAAGCAATGAAAATCGTATTGGCGCTTCGGCGTTTCTTTGGTGTATGTATAGGTGCGTACCGCCAGCTCTGGCAGGTAAAACTCTTAGTGTGGCTTGGCATTGGTCTGTTGGCAATACTTGCTGCATCATCTCTATTCTTGCGTAGTTCGGCTACCGATTTTGCTTTTACAAAAAAGCAGTGTGTTATGGGCCTTACGGTATTTCCGCAGGCACAAAAAACTACTTCTAATAGCATTAGTAAGGTAACGTTCGGAAACGCAATAACAGTTGCAGGAGCACCTATTTTAGCTCGGACTATTTGTTATGAATTTAGCGCCCCACCCGTGGAGAATGAGCCAATCTATGCTCGACATGCGCTCTTTGGTTCTTCGTTTTTTGCGAAAACGGTAAAACTCAAGGTAGGCGAGCTTCCCAAGCTTAAAACTGAGTCAATCAACAAGACTATTTCGACTGCAAAGCCACTAGTTATTGAGCTTACGAAGCCTGATTCTTTTTTTGCCTACCACCTTACTGTTGGGCAAGAACAGTCACTGTGCACGGTAAACGGAGCTACAATTACGTGCGAGGTAGCCGCGCTAAAACTTATCCCTGCAAAACAGTATGACTTCAGTATTAGCCAGACATTCAATAACCAGGAGTCATCGCCGCCAGCTTTAGTGAGCGCGGTGACGGCCAACCCCGTTATATTAAGTTCGGCAATTGCAAGCGGCGCTACTATTTACGACGCGCCAACAGCAATAACAATAAACGCAGATCGCGATTTACAGGCTGTTTCTGGCGTGAGCATTACCCAGAAACTAGCCGATGGTACGCAAAAGAACATCGCGGCAAAAATAAATACGAGCGGGAAGAAGGTCCAACTGGAACTGGCGGAACCGTTGGCGCGCCAAGCAGAATTTACTATTTCGGTAACAGAGGCATTAGCTCCAGACGGTGGCGTGCTACTAACGCCGTTTAGCCTTACATTTAAGACCTCAGGGGGTCCGCGAGTAGTGAGCACAAACATTGCAGATAGGGCGGTACCTATGGGTCAAAAATTTGTTTTGACTTTAAATCAGGCGCCAAAAAAGGACCAAGATTTTGCCAAGTTATTTGGCTTAAAAATTGGTGAAGCGCACGCTGCTTCAAATATAAGCGTTGCGGGTAAAACGGTAACCATAATCCCAAAAGACCCCATAGATAAATGCGTAGCATTTCAGCTGTACGCGGTAGATGGCATAAAAAATGAGTTCTACGTTACGGGCGGTACAGCATGGACATTTAATTCGCGTATAACGTGCGCGACGGTGTTCAGTTTAGGCAATTCTGTAAAGGGTCGAGGCATTGTTGCATATCGTTTTGGCGTTGGTTCAAGTACCATATTATTTAATGCAAATTTGCACGGTAATGAAACTAATACAAAACGCTTACTTGATGCTTGGATTTACGAGCTTGAAGGCAACCCAGGTAGAATTCCTACCGGTAAATCGGTTGTGGTGATTCCACTAAGTAACCCGGATGGCTACGTTGCCAATAACCGCCTAAACGCGAATGGCGTAGATTTAAATCGAAATTTTGCTGCTAACAATTGGAAATCTACAGTAAAAATGCCTTGGGGTGAAACACTCTCAACAGGTGGCGGAACGAGCCCCATGTCAGAACCGGAATCAGCTGCACTTGCCAATTACATATCTGCAATTAGCCCGCGCTTAGTTATGAGTTACCATAGTCAGGGAAATGTTGCGGTTGCAAATGACGCAGGAAATTCATGGAACCTAACTAAAGCATATTCGGCTAAGAGCGGCTATGGTCCAGAAAATGGAAGTACTATTGGCAACTTCTTCGACTATGACACAACAGGAGCAATGGAAGATTGGCTCGCAGATAAAAAGGGTATCGCGGCCATTCTAATAGAGCTTGCAACGCGCAGTAGCGATGAATTCAGCCGTAACAAAAACGCAATGTGGCAAATGGTAACTGATTTTTAACAGCAGGGGTATACAATACGTTTATGCGCTTACACAGATTTTACGCCGGTGGGCTTCACACAAAATGGGGCAAAGTAGAACTTGAAAAAGAATTTTGGGTTCACGACGAACGTTTGCTAAACCAATGGATTCGCGTGCTCAGGTACCGTGTGGGCGACGAACTGGTTCTTTTCGACGATGAGGTTGAACGACTCTATAAAATTACTAAAATCGAAGTTCCCGATTCAGTGCACCTAGAACTGGTGACCGAAATGAAGCGAGAGTTACCAGCAAAACATGTGTACTTACTGTGGTCTTTACTTAAAAAAGACAAAAATGACTGGGTGCTGCAAAAGTCGACCGAACTCGGGGTTCGAAACTTTGTGCCGGTTTTAGCCGACAGAAGTGAAAAAACTGGGTTCGATGTTGAGCGTGCCCAAAAGATTCTAATCGAGGCCGCAGAGCAGTGCGGGCGGGCAGACATACCTGAAATTCGCGAGCCGATTACCATTGACGAAGCGGTGAGCGAATATCAAAACCTACCGTTATTTATTTGTGAGCAAGCCGAAGGTGAGCCAGATGTCAGCCTCGATAAGGCCGGCGTTTTGATAGGGCCAGAAGGCGGGTGGAGTGACCGCGAAAAACAATTATTTGCAGCTGCCGACCTAGCACATATAAACATTGCGCAATTCACACTCCGTGCCGAAACTGCAGCGGTAACTGCAGTAGGAAAGCTTTTAGGGTAATGGAGCTAATCCCGGTAGTTTTAATTCTTGGCGCGCTACTACTATGGTTTTATGCACAAAAAAGACGTGTTATGCACGGGACGTTTACCGGACGCACACTAAACTATTCGTACGAGTATAGCCTAGGTGATAATGTTTTTGACTCTGCGAAGGGGCATGGTATTCAAATTCAATTACCAAAGAAACTACCAGAAATATTTATTGATAGCCATAATGACGGAAAAAAAGAGTTGCCAATCGATTATGTCGAAAGTGGTCAAAAAGTAACACTCGAAGGTGATTTCAACACTTATTTTCAGGTTTTTTGTGCGCCAAACGCTAATGTTGAAACACTAAGTATTTTAACCCCAGACGTGATGGCAGTATTGGTTGATTCATCTGAGAAATTCGATGTTCATATAGTTGGATCGACCCTACAAATTTTTGCTAACGGAAGAGTATTCAGACATGCTGAAACACAATCTGTACTTTTAAGTGTAGCCCAAAAACTTATTGTAGAAATTGATCATAAAATACGAACTTGGCAGGGTGGCGCTGAAGGCGTGAAGTTGTTAAAAACTCAAGAAGGCGAGGTTTCGGTCAAGCTTGGCAAGAAGTATGTTAGATCGAGCACAATAACGCTTGCTTTTATTACTTCCATTGGCGCCTTATTTTGCTACATTCCTGCGATAATCATTGCGGTCCAGGGTACAAATATTCAAGCTGCAACATTTTTGTTTACAGCTGGTTTTATGTTTTTTCCGGTACTCTGGCTCATATTGTCTGTAATACAGGCGAAGGGCTTGTTGCGTGAAGACTCGTACAGTCAGCGGACGCGCTATAATGTTGAAAAAATTGGAGCCGCAATTAGGCTTATTGTAATCATTAGCTTCGTTTTGATAACACTGTACGCCTTTGCGCAGCAGAACTGATACAATACGTATCTAATGGCATATCAACGCAGCTTACCCTATCAGCCGGGGCAAAAAACACCCTACAAGCTCAGCCGTAGCAAAATAGAGCTTTTTACGCAGTGCCCACGCTGTTTTTGGTTAGGTGAGCGCTTAAAGATATCTCGTCCGAGCGGCCCACCATTTAACATAAACAAAGCCATAGACGAACTGTTTAAGAAAGAGTTCGATGAACATCGTAGTGCAAAAACGCCGCACCCAATAATGCTCGAGCACAAGCTCGATGCTATTCCGTTTGCGCATGCAGACTTAAGCAAGTGGCGCGAGAATTTTGTGGGCGTACAGGCGTTGCACGGGCCAAGTAACATACTCGTTTTCGGGGCAGTTGACGATATCTGGCAAAACAAAGACGGCGAGCT
>CAZPLH010000037.1:4808-7489 GCA_964587465.1 uncultured Candidatus Saccharibacteria bacterium
ACTGGCTCGACCAAACATTACTCGATATGAAGACATGCTTAGAAGGCGACATGCCAAGCGTCGGCACGGCTGCAATGGGTGGCGAATGTGATTTTTGCAGTTATGCTCGTTCGCGCACCGAGCTTACACTTGAATTTATCAATAAAAAAGCAAAAAAGTAGCCAAAAAACGGCGTATACTAGGGCTATATGATTGATTTAACAGATTTACGCGCTCGACCAGAAGTTTACAAAGAGGCAACCAAACAAAAAGGTTATACGGTAGATATCGATAAATTGCTCGAGCTCGATGTGCTCCGACGGCAAAAAACTGAACAACTCGACGAACTCCGCCAAGCACGTAACGAGCTTTCGGCAAGTGCAAAGAACCAACGACCAAGCGAAGAGCAGATTGCCAAAGGCAAAGAACTTAAAGAGCAAATTGCCGCATTCGAAGAAGCACTTCAACCTGTAGAAATTGAATTTACGCAGCTGTATAAGCTCGTTCCAAACTTGCCCGAAGCAGATGTGCCCGTAGGTGCAAGCGAAGATGAAAACGTCGTCGCGAAAACATGGGGTGAAAAACCACAGTTTGATTTTGATCCAAAAAATCACTGGGAGCTCGCCGAAGCGCACGACTGGATAGACAAAGAGCGCGCCGCGAAAGTCAGTGGCAGCCGTTTTGCATATTTAAAGGGCGGGGTAGCGCAGCTACAGTTCGCTATTGTGCAGTTTGTGCTCAATACGCTAAGCGATGAAGCGGTCATTGCAAAAGTAGTAAGCGAAAACGGCTTAAATATTAGCCCAAAAGCCTTTACGCCTGTTGTACCACCAGTGATGATTCGGGGCAGTATTTACGAGCAAATGGATCGGCTCGATCCACGTGAAGACCGGTATCGAATAGAAAGTGAAGACGATTTGTGGCTTATTGGTAGCGCCGAGCACACACTTGGCAGTATGTATGCTGGTGAAGTGTTGCCCGAAGCAAGCCTACCGATTCGGTATGTTGGCTACAGCACTAGTTTTCGGCAAGAAGCAGGTACGTACGGCAAGGATATGGAAGGCATTATTCGCATGCACCAGTTCGACAAGCTCGAAATGGAAATATTCAGTACAGCCCAAACGGGCCGTGACGAGCACTTGCTACTCGTTGCACTGCAAGAATACATGGTGCAACAACTGGGTTTGCATTACGAACTGATGCTTAAGTGCACCGCCGACATCGGTAAGCCAAATGCACGTGGTGTCGATATTAACGTATGGTTCCCAAGCCAAAACAAGTACCGCGAAACGCACACTGCAGACTATATGACGAATTACCAAACGCGTCGTTTAGGCACCCGCGTTAAAAAGAGTGCTGGCGAAACAGAACTTGCACACACCAATGATGCAACTGCTTTCGCCATTGGGCGCACCATTGCGGCCATCATAGAGAATTATCAAACCGCGGACGGTAACGTTCGTATTCCGGATGTATTAAAAGCCTACATGGGCGGAAGGGAGTTGTTATGATTAACAAACTCGAAATAACTGGCATTCACACCGATACCAGCGCCGACATCAAGAAATACGTCACCAAAAAAATTGCTAAGCTCGATTCATACATGCCACGCCACGCCCGAAAAAGCGCCCACGCCGATGTCAAATTAAAAGAATCAAAAGCAAAAGATAAAAATCAGGCAACCTGTGAAGTTATTTTGTATTTGCCAAACGACACCATTACTGCAAAAGAATCCGCACTTAATATGTATGCTGCAATCGACATTGTCGAACAGAAACTTCGTGTGCAACTAAAACGATACAAAGACAAGTCTTCAGTTAAAGACAATAAGAACGAAAAAAAGATTCGAACCTTTTTAGGTAAAATCGTTCCCAAAAAACGCGCCAGCTAAGACTTAAGTGTCTTTCGCTAAAAAAGACTTGGAAATACTGCCATTTATAGCGAAGGTCGGGTATAATAGTTCAGAATCTCCACACATAAATGAGGGTTGGGTAGAAAGGTCCGTATTTTTCCATGAGCAAATTCCTGAAAAAGATTTTAGGAGATAATCAAGCTGGAACCATTAGGCGCTTAAAAAAGCGTGTTAAAGAAGTTAATAAGCTCGAAGCAACATATGAAAAACTCAGTGACGCTAAATTAGCAGAGCAGACTGAGGTATTAAAGAAACGGCTCGAAAAAGAGTCGCTCGATAAAATTTTGCCCGATGCCTTCGCGGTTGTCCGCGAAGCTGCGCGCCGTAAGCTCGGCCAGCGTCACTTCGACGTACAGCTTATTGGTGGCATGGTACTGCACGAGGGTAGCGTTGCTGAAATGAAAACCGGTGAAGGTAAAACCTTGGTTGCGACTGCGCCCGTGTACCTAAATGCGCTGACTGGCAAAGGTGTGCACGTGGTTACCGTAAACGATTACTTGGCTCGACGTGACGCTGGCTGGATGTCGCGCGTGTACCACTTTTTGGGCCTTAGCACCGGTGTTATCATGCCCGATGCATCATACATATATGACCCAGAATATTATGACGAATCGCACTCTGACGAGCGTTTCCGTAACTTGCGCCCATGTACTCGTCAAGAAGCGTATCGTGCCGATATTACGTATGGCACCAACAACGAATTTGGCTTTGACTACTTGCGCGACAACATGGTCCGCGAAACAGACCAATTACGTCAGCGCGAGCTAAACTTCGCAATCGTGGACGAGGT
>CAZPLH010000038.1:0-7294 GCA_964587465.1 uncultured Candidatus Saccharibacteria bacterium
GCTTTACTTCACTACCGTCACCGATTGCAGATGAAAGACCACAGTTAGGCTCACATGATGTGCCGCTAGTAAGACCCATCTTTTTAGCCTGATTAATAACGTTTTGCGTACCGGCAATGTAGTTTGCCTTAATAGCAGGCGTGTTACGTGAGCCACCTAAAGCGGCGCGCATAGCCATTGCACCTGGTTCGCGAAGGTCATAGTCTTTTGGTTTGTATGGTGGTACGCCACCAAAGTCGGTATTAAGGTCGTAGAAAGTCGAGCCGGCACCAAAGTCCTTGTTCTGTGCCATAAGCGTTGCGTAGTCATATGGCTTAAACGATGAGCCGGGGCTACGAGGCGTGTTGGCAACGTCAAGCTCGCCGTAGCCAGGGTAGTTAAAGTCGCGGCTACCGACGAGTGCCAGCACCTGCGCAGTGTCTACATCTTCTACGACAGCGGCCATGTTGTCGCCGCCAATTCGTTCTAATTTTGGTATGGCAGTTGCAACAGTTTCTTCGAGTTTTTTCTGTAAGTTAAGATCGAGCGTTGTAATGACTTTAAAACCTGCTTTACGCGCAATAGTTGCCGTGTATTGCTGTTCGAGTTTTTCTTGTACTTCTAACACGAAGTGCGGCGCCAGAATATCTTTGTACTTATTGCGGTTAGTGCTAATTTTCGCTAGTGTGTCTACTTTTTTCGCGGCTTCACCGTCGGCCTTAGTTATGTAGCCTTGGGCAACCATTTCGTCGATGACGTAGTGCTGGCGGTCGACAAGCTCGGCAGTATTTTTACCGTACGGCGAATAGTAGGTCGGTGCAGGAATAATGGCAGTAAGCAAGGCAGCTTCGTCGAGCGTTAAGTCTTTAGCAGACTTTTCGAAGTAGCCTTTAGAAGCTGATTCGGCGCCATAGTACACCGAGCCAAACGGAATTTCGTTAAGGTAGGCGTTTAAAATCTCGGTTTTACTGTAGCTACGCTCAAGCTCTATAGAAAGAATGAGTTCTTTTAACTTTCGAGTAATAGTTTGGTCTTGCGTAAGCAACGAGTTCTTTACAAACTGCTGCGTAATAGTCGAACCACCCTGAGTACTTTGCCCTCGCAGGTTGTTTACAAAGGCGCGGCTTACGCCCGCAAAACTGAAACCACCATGCTTATAAAAGTCTTTGTCTTCAGATGCGACAACTGACTTTTGCAGGAAGGGTGAAATGTTTTCCATTTTTACGGGGTAACATTCAGCATCGCCCGAGCTTGCCCACAGCAAAGTTTGACCGGTACGGTCGTAGTACAGGGTGCTTGCACCCTTAGAACACGTCTTAAGGTCGGTAATGTTTTTAGGCAGGTCTTTCCTAAAGTATGCAAAGACTGCCAACATTAACACCATAAGTACGGCGAGCGTAACACCGGCAATTTTTAACGCACGAATTGCGCCGTCGCGATTAAACCAGTATTCGGCGAAATGTTTTGGGTGCCAGTAATAAAAGAAGCGCTTAATCGGGTGCTTCGGAAGGGTCGAAAGATATTCGGCACGTTTGCGTGCACGAGCATCGCGGTGCGCGCGTACTTTATCGGTAACATTCCGATTAACTTTTACACCACCACTAGCGGCTTTCGCGCTTTTTCGTTCTTTGTTGCTCAAACTCTTTGCTTTTTTCTTGAATTTATCAGTGTTGAAATTTACCATCAAAAATACTTAAAAGGGTTCCTTACTCCAAATCATTAGGGTCAAGCATTATTATACCAAATTTTATTGTTTCAAGCTTATGATTTTAAAAGGATTACACCTGTTACACTAGTAGCAATGGTGTCTAAAAAATCACTTCTAGCCGAGCTAAAAGGTGTTGGTACAGTTACGGCCGAAAAGCTTGCCAATATTGGGCTGGTTACGGTTGGTGATTTCGCCGAATATTTCCCGAGAAAATATTCAGATTATTCGGTCGTTTCCGATATTGGCCATTTGAAGCCGGGTCTGGTAGCTATACAGGCGCACTTAACGGACGTAAAACAACGCCGTGTTCGAAGGGGGCTACATATTACTGAAGCTGCTGCCGAAGATGCGAGTGGGCGCGTTAAAGTCGTGTGGTTTAACCAGCCGTACCGAGCTGCCGCAATTAAGCCGGGGCAGGTGTACTACTTGCAGGGTGAATTTAATTTTCAGTCACAACGTTTGCAACTTATGAACCCAAGCGTAGAAGCAGTGGGCGACATGCCGGCGAGCAGCGGCGAAAAAATTGTAGCTACCTACCGCGAAAGCGGAACACTCAATTCAGTTATATTCCGAAAAATTGCTGCGCAACTTACACCGTATTTTGCGAATGTGCCCGAAACGCTGCCGGCGTGGCTGGTAAAGAAATATGGGCTTATGCCGCGCGGTGATGCATTACGCGCAATTCATGCACCGCACAGTGCAGACGATTTGGCTCGAGCGAAAGAAAGGCTTGGCTTTGAAGAATTGCTAGTAGTAATGATGGCGGCTCAAGCGAACCGCGAGCAGACTTTGTCGCTCGTTGCCGAACCCGTGACATTTTACCCTAAAATTGCGCAAGATTTTGTCAAAGCCTTACCATTTGATTTAACCGATTCGCAACGAAAAGTGGTGTGGCAAATATATAAGGACATGGAAGGCGACTCGCCAATGAACCGTCTGGTTGAGGGTGATGTAGGTAGTGGTAAAACAGTTGTTGCTGCTATGGCGAGCCTTATGGTCGCGCACGCAGGGCGCCAAGTTGCGTTTATTGCTCCCACCGAACTTTTGGCTCAGCAACACGCCGAAACTCTAGCCAAGGTATTTGCGCACTCACCGCTTAAAAATCGTTTGGCAATTTTAACGGGTAGCATGAGTGCAAAAGCAAAAAAAGAAGTAAAGGAACGCTTAAAAACGGGTGATATTAGTGTGGTTGTCGGTACGCATGCGCTACTGCAAGATAGCGTAAAATGGCATACGCTCGGCTTGGTTATTATTGATGAGCAACACCGATTTGGGGTGCAACAACGCCAAAAGCTGCACGACCAGGTTGGAACGATGCCACATATTTTGTGTTTGACGGCTACGCCGATTCCGCGTAGTTTGGCACTTACCGTGTATGGCGAACTCGACATTAGCATTTTAGACCAAGCCCCAAGTAACCGAGCTGGCGTTGAAACAGAAATTATTTCGCCAAATTCAACAGCGCAAATGTACGCGGCCATAGAACAGCAACTTGCGAGTGGGCGGCAAGCGTATGTTGTTTGCCCGCTTATTACCGAAAGTGAAGTGCTGCAAACGGCTAGTGCCGAGTCTACCTATGAATCACTCAGAAAAAAAGAACTGAAAAATTGGCGTGTTGGGCTACTGCATGGGCGCATGAAGGCCGAAGAAATAGACGCCGTTATGCGCGCTTTTGCAGCACACGAACTGGACGTTTTGGTTGCGACGACGGTTATTGAAGTTGGTGTTGATGTTTCGAACGCCGCGGTTATGGTGATTTTAGGCGCCGACCGGTTTGGATTAGCGCAACTGCATCAATTACGCGGGCGCGTTGGGCGTGCAGAACATAAAGGCACCTGTTATTTAGTAATGAGCGACAGCAAGGCGCCACCAACGCGCATGCGCGCCATAGCGGGCACCACCGACGGGTTTGCCTTGGCTGAACTCGACTTAGAACTTCGTGGCCCGGGTGCTATTTACGGGTTTAGACAGTCGGGCGCACTTGATTTACGGTTAGTGCAATTAAGTGACACAAAACTGATAGCAAAAACGCGTAGTGCTGTGCAAGAACTTCGCCAGAAAGGCGAAAATCTGCTAGAATACAAGGAAATCGCGGCTCGCATAGTGCGCGCCGAGAGCCTAACCTACCTAAACTAAACAGGTCCAAGCGGCAGCTGCAAAAACAATGTATTCTGGTTCGACACTCACCAATGTATCTGGGAATGTGCTTGGCGCACACCAAAAAATTAATCGCTCGGCGCGTAAAAGCCTGGACGGTTTATTAACAGATTCAAAGAGCTTTCCGAACATTAAGCTGCTGTTGCACTTTGAAGGCAAAAATGGCCCCGATTCTGCTAAGGCAAAATTAGCGGGCGAAAACGCGCCGTGGCACTTTTATGACCCATTCGACCCCGACGATGGTTATTTACTCGAGCAAGTAGAAGACCACTTTGGCCGGCTTGTAGATGCGCTTAAGTCGGTGAATCATGAAAAAGCCGCATTCGAAGCAAGTTGGCTTGCGCATGCCTTAGTGGATGGCTTAACCCCGGCGCATCACTACCCATTCGAGCAAGAGCTTGAAAAACTACGGGGCGAGGGCAAAGAAACGCGTACAACCATTTTGAAAAAGATTGTTATACCGGGCGATACTCGGCGTGAGATTATTAGCAAAAACTGGGAAATGTGGGGCGCCAAGGGCTTATTTACAACCCATGCATTGTTCGAATGGGGTTCTGCCATGATTATGGCGCCTATGACCAAAACCATTGGTGCACCAAGCCGGTACGAAATTAAAAAAGTGCATCAAATTGGGTTTAACGAATACTTTAAGCGTGTTGCCCGCGAGGTTGCACTGTTAAACATGTACGAAGATTTTTATAAGCGCGGTTGGACGCCTAAGCTTGCCCGTACCGTTCGCGAAGAGCTCGCGCCGCGGATGGCTCGCACCGTAACCATTGCGTGGTACGTGGCAGCGCACCAGGCTGGTCTAACGACCAGCGAAGTCTAGAACTGAGTTTTTTGGTAACGAACGCTTCGCTCTACAAATTCGATTTTGCCAAGTGCTATATCAGCTTCGAACTGCATACTCTCAAATATGAGTTGTTCTTTCAATGCGTCTCCTAAAGTCATCCAAGAATTCCTACCCCCTTCAAATTTTTCAATGAGTTTGCCCTGAACGTCATAACAGTAAAATACATGGAAAATTTTATCCTCTAGCTGCTCGTTTGTTTCAGCGCTAAATACTTGCTCGTGGTAGACGCCTTTATAAACGTTGGTTGCGGTCAGCCCAGTTTCTTCCATTAGCTCTCTGGCTGCAGTTTCGGCAATAGTTTCTCCCCAGCGAATTTTGCCGCTCGGGAATCCCCAGAAACCAAAATAAGGGTGTTTTAATCGTTCCTGAAAAAGCCATTTACCATCTTTTTCAATAGCCAGGATAACGGCGCTTTTTGGTTGACGCTCAATCGTGTTTTCGTCAGTAACTAACTTTTTTGCGTAATCTTTGACTTTTTGGGTTAGTCTGTAGCTTCCTCAGGAAGCCTTTTCGACGTAACCAACTTCAACTAGTAGAGCAATGTGAAAATTAAAGTGATCGCTAGTGAGTTTTGTTGGCTTCTGCAATTCTGCAAAACCTGCTTCAGGCCTAAATAAAAGCTCGCGTAAAATACTAGTTTGCGCATCATGAATTTTTACTTCGTGTGACATATCGCATACCTCTTAATCTACGGGTAACTATAGCGCGCTAAATAATGACAATCTAGTAAAGTTAACTTCACTTAGAAATTTAGTAAATTGTAAAATATTTATCATAAATTGTCAATTACCAACAGATACGATAATATACATGTATGAGAATAATTGCCGGTAGCCTTGGTGGACGAATGTTTGAAAGCCCGCACAGTAATCGCACACACCCGATGAGCGAAAAAATGCGTGGCGCTTTGTTTAACGCATTGGGTGATATTACCGGCCTAACTGTTTTAGATGGCTTTGCGGGTACTGGTGCGTGCGCGTTCGAAGCAATTAGCCGTGGTGCTGTCAGCGCTGTTGCAGTAGAGCAAGACACAGACGCGTTCAAAATAATCATGAAAAACATAGAAAGCTTGGGGCTCGATGAGCAGGTGAAGGCCGTACGTGGCAATATTGCTGGCTGGGTTAGTAATTTTAAAGACCGACAGTTCGACATTGTTATAGCCGACCCGCCATACGAGCCAAAGAACCTTGATTTACACCTTGTGTTTAAAATTTCGAGTGCGGTTAAGCGGGGCGGTATTTTTGTAGTGTCATGCCCACCCGACCAACACGAAACCCGTGATTTGCGCGCCCGAAAAGTGGGCGGGCTAGAGCTTATTTTGGACCGCAAATACGGTGATGGTTCGATAGCTTTTTACCGTAAAAAGTAGCTTTTAAGCATAAGTTTGTTAGAATATCGTAAAAGGTACAAAGCAAACATGTTTAATTTATTCAAGAAAAAACAAACCGAACCCGCACCAGTAATACCTGGTTCGAGCGGGCCACTACTCATAATTACTGCCACAACCAACTTTGGGCTGGTAGTTTCACCGCAAACAAAAGAGCCACTTATGTTCACGATGCTTCCTACTGAAGATGTGACTATGTGTGTGCAGCGCAACGCACCGTTTATTACCGAATCTATTGATGTCTCAACCTGTTTGATTGTGCAGCTTGCGGCGCACTTGCCAAATCAAACCCAAACTGCAGCAAATCAGATTTTTGCACTTGTATTGCCAGAACCGGGCGTGCTTTTGAACCACGACATGGTACTTATTGGTTACGAAGAGCTTGGTAAAATGCCTGGGCCGACGAGTTCCATGTTGCAAATGTTGGTAAAGCAAGTACCGCAAGAATATTTTGCTCAGCCGACCATACCTGCAGACCATAAAAATGTTGCGCCTTCTGCTACTGAAGCAATGATGACGACCGAACAGCCAGCCGCTACTGCGGCGGAGCCTGTAGCTGTTGTTGCGCCAGCGCCAGTTATGCCTACCGAACCTGCGCAGCAAGCTCCGGTAGAGCCAGTAAGCGCACCTGCCGAGCAGCCGGTGCAGCCCCAAACACCAGAAAATACTGGTCAAGTTAGCTAAAATCTGTTAGATTATCATCTGTTGCATTACCAACTTACGCCGCGGTGGTGGAATTGGTAGACACGCTAGCCTTAGGAGCTAGTGTCGCAAGACGTGAAGGTTCAAGTCCTTTCCGCGGTACCAAAACATAGACCCCTCTTTTGAGGGGTTTTTGTTTTAGTTTTGTGATTAGATTTGAACCTTCACCGTGAAGGTGAAAACCGCCTGTGGCGGTTTGCAAGGAAACCTTCCGATGGCAACTGGTTGCCAATCGTGAAGTTTCGGGGCCGCGGAACGTGGCCAAGTCCTTTCCGCAGCATCACGCTAAGAGCGACAATAGTCGGGCGCGAAGCCCCGACACTGTCCTTTCCGCGGTACTCTTTACCTCGAGCACTGCTGAGTTGAGGAGCGAGCTCGCGAGCGATAGCTCCTTTCCGTGGTTCAAATATAGCTTGCCCGTTTGCGAATATTTAACTGGCTTTCCGCGGTACCGTATACTCCAAAAACAGCTACTTGTTTATGCAGGTACCTAGGTTTACTATTAACC
>CAZPLH010000039.1:0-7171 GCA_964587465.1 uncultured Candidatus Saccharibacteria bacterium
AAAAACCGAACTGATGTGTCCGGTTAAATCGCCTGAATCGCGAACGATATATTGTGCGACATTGTGTCTTTGGCTCGGGGACGTGCCCTAGCATGCATGTTTTGCCCCTATTTTTCGCGCACTCGCCCTACTTACATTTTAATTTATAATTTTTTAGCTGATACTCGCCTATTACTACTGCATACTGGCAAATATGCTTTAGGGCTTATAGCCGGCTCTATCTCATATATCCATACTAACAATGTTCGTAAAATGTTCATTATATTTACTAACGCTTATATTATCGCAAGCGGACAATGGTTTCGTTTGGTGTATCGTCTGTTTTAGGTTGTGGGGGCTGCTCTACTTGAGTTTGAGACTTAACTGGTGCCTTAGCGGGCTGTGCGGTTGCCTGCTCTTGTGCCTTAAGTGCTTCTGCAGCTCGTTTACGGCGCGCACGGCGCTTTGCAGATGCAGATTCGGTACTTGGCGCAGATTCAGAGCTTGTAGCCGCGTGTAGAACTGTGGCGCCGGCGCTATGTGCTACCGAAGGACTCACAGGGGCCATACCTTGTTTAGCTGTGGCTGCGCCGGGGGCTTTAATCGGCTCGGTTGCAATACGAATAGCATCTTCGACGTATCTTTTATCGGTCGCGTAGACTTCGCGGCTGTGTGCGACTATTTTTGCGGTTAAATCTTGCTGAACGCTTGGAATATTGAGCGTGGTACCTGAAAATGGCGTCGTTTTTTCACCGTTTACGCTCATGGTACACACAAAGTGACGGTTGTGGAAATTCGAAAGATCGGCAGCCTCGAACTGTGGTTCGTAGTACTTAACTAAGAACGGGCTGTCATCGGGGCTGACGCGAAATGTAACCATAGAACCGACGTTGCCGAATACGGCGCTTCGTACGGTGTCTTCCATTTGCGAAATGTATTGGTTGGCTATGGTAAGGTTAAGCCCATATTTACGTGCTTCACTTAAAATAACGGCAAAACTATCGGTTGCAAAGTTCTGGAACTCGTCGACATACAAATAGAAAGGTCGGCGGTCTTCGAGCCGTGGAATATCAGCACGGCTCATGGCGGCAAGTTGGATTTTTGTCACCAACATGGCACCTAAAATGGCAGCGTTATCTTCGCCAATAAGCCCACGTGACAGATTAACGACGACAATTTTTCCTTCGTCCATGGCGCGGCGAATGTTGAAGCTGCTCTTAGGCTGGCCAATAATATTACGAATAAGTGGGTTAGCGGTAAAGGCACCGACCTTGTTAAGTACTGGGGCGACTGCTTCGCTCGCGAACTTTTCGTTCCAGCTGGCAAATTCGGTAACCCAGAAGTTTTTAACAACGGGGTCATCGATGTGGCTAATAACGTCGTCACGGAACCGTTTTTCGGTAAGCATACGGGTAATATCGAGCATAGTGGCGTTCGGGTAGTCTAAAAGCGCCAAAATGGTGAACCGCAGAATATATTCGAGGCGGGGACCCCAACTGTCGAACATGCGTTTAAGTACACCCACGAGTTCGCTACTTACCTGGCCTTTGCTGGCAGAATCTTGAATTTCTAAGGGGTTGAAGCCAATCGGGAACTCACTGTCAGCGGGGTTAAAGTATATAACGTCCCCTACTCTGCGCTCGGGCACATAGCGAAGTACGCTACTGGCGTAGTCTCCGTGCGGGTCGATAACGGCAAAACCTTGGTTGTAGTAAATGTCAGAAAGCGTTAAAAGCTCGAGTAAGCCTGATTTACCGGCACCCGTTTGACCTAAAATGTACAGATGACGGCCCCTGTCGGCACGCAATATGCCGAACATGCTATTATTGCCCCTAAAGTTAGTGGTGCCAAACAGGCTTAAATCTGTTTCGGGGTATGAACCGTACGTTGGAAGCGTCGATGGCGGTTCGGCAGTTTTAGTGGTTGCCCAGACGATGTTTGGGGTTTCAACGGTTGTATGTGGCAGGTGAAATAAGCTGGCAAGTTCTTCTATGTTTAAAATATAACCTTTATCTAGGAATGACCGCTGGTGATAATCGGCTATTTTAGATGCAGAAAAACTTGGGAACTTGCTTTCGAAGCCATTGAGGTTAGTGGTGTTGAATTGCTTAAAGGTACCGACCATGGCCTGCATGCGGAGACGTGCGGTGGTTTGTTCGTTACCGGCGTAAATAATGCGCACCTTTACTTGGTAGCCGAGCTTGCGGCTTTTTTCTTCTATGGCGGTAATACGTGTTTTGTCGCGCTCGCTTACTTCGTGAGCAGCTTCTTTGCCGGGTTCTGGTGGTTTAAATAAAGCACCAAGAGCTTGGGCAACGTAACTTGCCCCTGCCATACCTGCGCTACTGAGTCCTCCCCTGCCCGCTTTGATTTTGGCGACCATTTTAGAGCTAGTTCGGTGCCACTCATCGCTGATGGGCCGTGCAATAAACTGTACCCACATTTCTTCGTTGGGCTGGTCGAGTTTTGACAACGTTGCGGTAATGGCTGCTAAAGGGTCAACTTCGAAGCTGGGGAACGTTTTTATAGGGAGCGTTTGGTGGTCGGTTAGGGTAAGTTCTGTGCTGTATATAACCTGTTGGTTCATGGCCCGGTTCGAATAATCATCTTCGAGTACCGAAATTTGTGCTTGCGGGTATTGAGCGTAAATCTGGCCTTCTACAAAGCTTTGAAGGTGGCTTGGGACCCATACGTAAAAACGAATACGCTGGCCAATGGCGGCAATTTCAAAACTAATATGGTCATGGTCCGCAAGTCGCTTGAGGCGCGGCTTTAAAATACCGTGCAATGCGGCAAACATTTGTTCCGCGGCGAGTTCTTTTTTTTCGTTGGTGCGCGGAATTTCTAGTAATAGAAGCGTAGAGGATGTGCTCATAGAGTTCTCTCTTCAAGCAAAATAGTCACAAGCACTATTATACTACCTTATTCACAGAGATAAGAGAGTATTTAGCGGAAGTCTTAGTCGGCAAGGCCGTAGGTAGCTTTAGCGGTGCGCTTAAACTGTGGTTTGCCCTGTAGGTTCAAAAGAATTGTGGTTTCTTTAACGTGGCGCTTTTTAAGTACGCGCTTAACGATTTCATCACGGTGAAGTGGTTCGCCAGCTTCTTCGAGAACTTCGGTAATCATGTCAGCAACAGTTCCCTTTTTGTAGCCCCATTCTTGGAGCGCGTAAATACCGCGGCCAATAAGTACGAAGCGCTTATCTTTGATAAGTTCGTTGTGAATGGCCTGAGTTGTTACATCTTTGCGCTTAAAGTCGCTTTCGCGAATAGCTGCGGCAATTTCGTTAAAGTGCATGTGACTACCGTTTTCGTGCAAAATAACGTAGATTTTGTCGCGGATGTTCTTAGGGTTAACCATTGGCCACTTTGTAAGACCCCAACGACCGTTAAGGTGTGCAAGGTTCTTAGAAACGCTTGCAAGCGCTGCTACATGAGCAGTGTCGGTACTTTTAACAGCTTTGGCGATGGTTTCGATGTCGGTTGGCTTGCCGATTTCTTTAACGGCGGCAATTATGGCGCCAACTTGGTCGGTTACCTGCTTTTTGTCGTTAATTTTACGAACTCCTGCGTTTGCAAAGTAGTGGTCGTTTTCTTCAATGACACTTAGTTCTGGAGCAAGCTCACATAAGAATAGAACACGTGACTGTTCGATTTTACCGCTGTCTTTAGCGATACGGCCGGCTAGTTCGCTAATGCGAGCAACGTTGCCGTGCGCACCAAGGTCGGTAATAACAGCAGCCTGGAATGCGTCGATTTTAGGTAAATCGCCGTTGGTAGCAGCCGTTTTAAGGCGTGTAAGCGCAACCTTTTCGAGCTGACGGACACGTTCGCGGGTAATGCCTAAAAGTTCACCAATTTGCTCAAGTGTTTCTTTTCGGTCAAAAAGTCCAAAACGGCGTGAAATGATTTCTCGCTCGCGTTCGCGCTCTATAGTTTGCAACACACCCTTAAGAGTAGCTTCTAATTCAAAAGCTTTGGTAGATTCAGCGGTCGCTGTTGCGCTCATACTTTTTGGTGTCTCCTTAATTTGACCATGATGTATTTATATATAAATTACAATATAAGTACGGATAAGTCAATACTATGTGAATATATGTATATTGTAGCACAAAATAGACATTCGCACTAAAGAAATGGTATCAAAAGCTATTAGAAATAAAAGAGGTTAAAATAGCAAAAAAGTTATGCTTATTTTTTACGGCGGACGACGCGTTTTTTGCCGGGCTTTGCTTCTTTAAGCATAGTCTGAGCTTGTTCAAGTGTAATGGTTTTGGGGTCGGTAGCTTTTGGAATACGGGCGTTCTTTTTTCCGTCGGTAATATACGGACCGTACTGGCCGTTTAGAATGCTTATGCCTTCTTTTTCGAAAATCTTAATTTCGCGGTTGGCAATGGTTTCGAGCTTTTTAGCGTATAGTTCAAGCGCTTCTTCGAGCGTAATAGTAAACGGATCGAGCGGCTTAATAGAAACAAACAACTTGCCAATCTGTACATATGGCCCAAAACGACCAATATTTGCCTTAATGTCTTCGCCCTCTTTGGTCTGGCCGACAAGTCGTGGAAGCTGGAACATGGTAAGCGCTTCTTCGAGTGTTACGGTAGCAATTTGGGTGCCTGCGGGCATTGGTGCGAATTCGAGTTTAATGGTTTTGTCTTCGGTAGGTTCGCCGCGCTGCAGCATAGGGCCAAAGCGACCAAAACGCGCGTAAATCGGCTTGCCGCTTTTCGGGTCGTTACCCAAAAGTCGGGCTTGTGAAGTTTCTTGGCGTGTTGCGTCGCCTGCCTTTTCGATTAAGGGGTGGAACTGCTTGTAAAAGTCAGCCATTGCGTCTTGCCACACCAGTTTGCCTTCGGCAATTTCGTCGAAAGAATCTTCTACCCTACCGGTAAATTCAGGATCTACAATGGCTGCAAAATACTTAACTAAAAAGTCGGTGGTAATGTCTGCAAGGTGCGTTGGTAGTAGCTTGCCTCGGTCGGCGCCATAACGTTCGACTTGCTCGGCACGTTCAATTGCGCCCTTGGTAAGGGTTACGGTGACAGCAGGTCGTTCGTCGCCCTCTAGGTCTACCTTTTCAACGTAGCCACGGGTTTGAATGGTGCTAATGGTAGGTGCGTAGGTACTTGGGCGGCCAATACCGAGTTCTTCGAGGGCCTTAACCAAACTTGCTTCTGAGTAGCGTGCGCCGGGGCGGCTAAATGTTTCGTGCGAGCTAATTACTTGAGCATTTAGGGTGTCGCCAGTGCTGACTGCGGGCAAAATAGCGTCGTCTTTACCACCGCCATATACCTTTAAGAAGCCGTCGAACTGTAAGATTTCGCCTTTAGCCATAAATACTTCTTTGCGCCCGCTCACGTTTATAGTTACTTCGGTGCGCTGGGTTTTTGCAGGTGCCATTTGGCTGGCAACCATGCGCTTCCATATAAGTTGGTAGAGCTTTTTCTGGCCTGCGTCGTTGCCGGCTTCGAGCACGTTCATATTACTAGGGCGAATTGCCTCGTGAGCCTCTTGCGCTGATGAGTTTTTAGTGCGGTACTGGCGGACTTGGTGATATTTTTCGCCGTAGTTCTTTTTGATGTAGTCGGCTGCGGCGCCAATGGCGAGGCCCGAAAGGTTCGTGCTGTCGGTACGCATGTAGGTAATATGACCGTTTTCGTACAAACGCTGCGCCAGCGTCATAGTCTGCTTAACGCTGAAGCCAAGCTTGCGGGCGGCTTCTTGCTGCAAACTACTGGTCGTAAACGGTGCTGACGGATTGCGCTCGCTTGGTTTTTGGGCAATATCGCCAACAGTAAAGGTGGCATTTTTGCATGATTCCAAAAAGGCGGTAGCGTCGGCTTCGGAATCGAATTTAATTGAAAGCTCAGCCTCAAGTTCATCCTTACCCTTTGCAAAGGTGCCGACGGTTTTAAACGAACTAACGGGTTCGAACGCTTTAATCTCGCGCTCGCGCTCTACAATTAAGCGAACAGCAACCGACTGTACGCGGCCGGCGCTTAAGCCCGCTTGGACCTTTTTCCAAAGCACAGGCGATAATTCGTAGCCTACAAGCCGGTCGAGCACTCTACGGGCCTGCTGAGCGTTCACAAGGTCAATATCTACCGTACGGGGGTTGGCAACAGCTTCTTTTATGGCCGATTCGGTAATTTCGTGGAAAACAATGCGCTTTGTCTTTTTAGGGTCTAAGCCAATGGCTTCGCATAGGTGCCAGGCAATCGCCTCCCCTTCGCGGTCTTCATCACTTGCGAGCCATACAGTGTCGGCTGCTTTCGCTGCTTTTTTAAGCTCACTGACGACTTTCTTTTTGTCTGCGGGAATTTCGTAAGTAGGCTCAAAATTATTGTCTTTGTCTATGCTAATACCCTTTTTTGGCAAATCGCGAATGTGCCCAAAGCTACTGAGCACTTGGTAGTCTTTACCGAGGTACTTTTCTATGGTCTTGGCTTTCGCCGGGGACTCAACAATGACAAGGTTTTTACTCATATATCAATGCTTCACACTACGCGTATGAAACTTAAAATGCAAGTGCTAAAAATAGTTTGAGCCCGCAATGTATGCGGGCTCGTAGATGTTTGTAGCCCCCGGAGGGCCGGAGCTGGCGGATAGTTTGGTCCACCGCTCCGGCCCTTCCGTGGTGCACGGCTACTGCTCGTGATGCAGATCGATGCTGCGCACGATAGCGCGCTTGGCCGGGATGACCAAGATGGCGATGACGACGAACAGCGCGTTGACGCCGACAGTCAGGATGATCTCCTGCGCGAAGAGCTCCTTCGACATGACGGCGACCAGTGCCGCGCCCAGAACGGCCATCAGCACGTACACGGCGAAGCTCTCGCCTTCCCGCGACGTCTTGTAGACACTCCGTGCGCAGTAGGCGCAGCCGATGAACACGAGCCATCCGAAGATGAGTACAGAGAATCCGCCGATCATGGGCTCCCTTTCTGTGCGTGCTTTCGCCGGGTGCGAAAACAGATACATACTATAGCATATTTAGCAGTTTATTTCAAAGTCCAGGTGTCGGCGCCAGTCGCTTTAATTTTGCCGGTAATTTCGAGCATGCTCAGTGTTTGCTGGTACTCGCTTAGACTCAGGCCGCTTTGCTCGTATAATGCTTCGCCATCATGAACGCCCTGTTGTAGTATCTGTAAAATGGCGTGTTCGGCAGGGTTTGCTGCTTGCACGTCGTGCGC